>DAOWMA010000015.1 GCA_030643345.1 Spirochaetaceae bacterium | reverse complement strand
CACCATCTACCATGGGGGTTTTATTCATGGGCAGTGTTGTCACCTGGAACATTTCGCCGGCACCTTCGCAATCACTGGCAGAGATAATTGGAGTATGAATATAAACAAAACCATTTTCCATAAAAAATTTATGCACTGCAAAACTCAGAATACTTCTTACTCTTGCTACAGCACCGAATGTATTTGTACGGGGACGGAGGTGCGCAATTTCGCGTAAAAACTCAAAGGAGTGTCTTTTTTTCTGCAGGGGGTAAGTTTCCGATGGGGATTCTCCCTCATCTATTATTGACTGTCCCTGGAGTTCAACACTCTGGTTTTTCCCGGGTGATTCTACAAGTATTCCGGTAAATATTGCACTTGCACCAGTTGATAACCGGTCAATTTCCGAATTAAGATCATATTTCCCTTTATCAATAATAATCTGCAGGTTTTTTAGGGAAGAACCGTCAGAGAGTTCAAAAAAACACAGGTTTTTTGAGTCCCTTTTTGTTCTGATCCATCCTTCGACGGTTATTTCCTGGTTCTCTGCTTTGGTTGTAAGTATATCTTTTATTCTGTTTTTCATGACATAGAAATAGCATAGATTTAGAGCTTAGTCAAATTAAACCGTTGTATCCTCGCTGTATTTTAACTGGTTGCGGCAGTATTTCCCTTTAGAATTATGGCTGTCACCCCGAATTGGAAACAGAGATCACATTTTGTTTTGGTGCGTACAGACGCAAGATCTTGCGTCTCTACACGACCAACCGCCTGCGGCGCCCCTCCAATCCCTGACAGGTTGAATAATGGCTGTTTATTTTATAGTGATTGTTGACTGGAATAGCTGCTGTGTTGTATATGTTTTTTTTCTAACTTTTATAATTATTCTATCAACTTTTGGAGAACAATCCAAACCAAGAATTGCAGTTATGCCCTTTAACCCCATTGGAGTATCAAAGAATGATGCTCAGATAGTTACAGGGCTTTTTGAAACGGGTCTGGTGAAAACCAACAGTTTTAATGTAATAGAACAGCAGCAGATTAATGAAATTCTATCGGTCCAGGCTTTTACTCTGACAGGATGTACCGATGATGCCTGTGCGATAGAATTTGGAAAAATATTAGCCGCAGAACAGGTTGTTCTTGGTGATCTTTCCACCATAGACGGTAAGTTTGTATTAAATGCCAAAATAATAGATGTGGAACAGGGCAGCAATATAAGAGCAGATAATGTGGAAACCCCTTCCCTTGCAGAAATGACAAAGGCTGCCGAACTGCTGGCATTTAAACTTGCCGGTCTTACCTATACGAGAGGAGATAATATCCAGGTTGCGGAAGAGTTCCGGGATATTTTTATAGAAACAAACCCTTCAGAAGCTGAGGTCTTTATAAACGGCGTAAACAGGGGAGTAAGCCCGGGGCTTTTTGAGGGTGTCCCTGTGGGGAATATCCGGATAGAGGCAAAAAAGGGTAATTTATATGGTGTTCTTGAAACCAGAATAACAGACAAAACCAACTCTTTGGAAATTCGCTTAAATGAAACCTATGGTAATTTGTTAATTAAGTCCACCATAAAAGATATTAATGTTTACCTTGATGATGCTTTTATGGGCGAGCCTGGAACGGGGTTTTTCCCGGATATTACTGTTGGGGTGCATGATCTTGTTCTGGAAAAAGATGGTTATTACTGGGATGGAGATGTATCAATTATTGCAAATAAGACTATAAGTGCAGAAGTGGAACCCAAACCATATGGATTTCTGCAGTATACTATTCCAGGTGGAATAAAAGCAGAATTATTTAATTCTTCCGGTGTTTCAAATCCACTAAACAGAAGGGGTAATATCACCCTTTCAAATTTGGGCAAATTTGGGGACGGAGGTACTTGAAGAAAAAAATCCTCAGATTTTGAAGCAGCAGCGCAAATTTGCCAGTACTGGTATATATGAGAAAGCCAAGATACTTACAAACAGGTGCAGATTACCATGTAACTGCAAAAATAAATCGTGGAGAGTTTGTTCTCGAATCTAAAGTAATAAAAGAAATGTTTCTTCAAACAGTAAAAAGAGCAAAAGAAAAGTACTCTTTTAAGCTTAAAAACTTCGTACTAATGGACAATCACATTCACCTTCTTATTAAACCTGGAAAAGGTGAAAATTTATCTAAAATAATGCAGTGGATACTAAGCGTATTCGCAAAGTGCTATAATAAATATTTCAATATAAACGGACATGTCTGGTCTGACCGCTTTAAAAGTAAAATTATTGAGAGCTTTCAACAACTATTAGCTACTTTCAGATATATCTGCAACAATCCTGTAAAAGCAGAAATGATAGAAAGTCCCGAAGACTATCTATATGGTGCCTTGTGGTTTATTCAGCACAGAATCTTTGATATAGTCGAACCTCCTGATATTTCCATAAGAATGGCATTAACAGATCTGTAATCAGATAATCAAAATCCGGAAAACAAATTCTTAACAATTCTTTAACCCCGAAGGGGCGTAGTATTTCTCAACGAGGGGTGGAGCCCTTCGTTCTCCTCTCATAGAAACAATCTTCAAATATAAAAAGACGATCTCTTTCCAAACCTTCATCAGCCCTTTGCTCTGTGTTAAAATATTACACCCCTTCGGGGCTTATCCCAAAATAGGGGACAGCAATACTTGTGGAGAGTTTGCTTTCCTGAAAATATTGACGGAGGAACTTCAAGTGCTGGGAAGAAAAAAATATCAGATTTTGAAACAGTAATACAAATCTTCAGCCCCGAAGGGGTGCTCTATTTCTCAACGAGGGGTGGAGCCCTTCGTTCTTCAGGAAGGATTAAAACAAAAGTTTACCCCTATCTCAAAATCTCCAAAAGCACATCTTTAGATTCAGCAAAAAGAATCTCATCCAGGGCAAGATTCAATTTGCTCTTATCTTCTATTCCCGATATCAATAAGCGGTCATTCTCAGATACCCCGAATTTCTTTGAGATTTAAATATAGGGACGAAATATAGGGACGGAGGTACATTCACATAATTATTCAAAAATTAGAACAAAAAAATGCCTTTAATTATTCTGTTTTAACGGCAACAGTCTTATTCGATTTTTTCTGGGATCAATTGTAACTAAGGCACCTTTTTATAGATCCTGTTCTGCCTTTTGAATAGCAAGCAGAACACTTGTTCCCACACTTTCAGGTCGGATATCCTGAGCTCGTATTTGAATAACACTTGGAGCAACTGCATTTGTAACAAATAGGAGCGCACTGAAATCCAAATCATGGGTAAAAAAATATATTCATTATCTCGTGCCCACTCCATAATTTCTCTATCAGGTGCACATATATTACCAATATCACTCCAATGCTTAACTTCATGTCCATGAGTTCCTAAATAAGAAATCCATGAAGGAGAGAGATTCATATCTAAAACAATTTTCATGATACCTGAAGAACTAAATCATATTCTTCCGATCTCCAGGTTGCATAAGAGAGTGCAGATTTAATATCCTCCTCTTCCAAATAAGGATATAAGTTGATAATTTCCTGAAAAGAAATACCCGAAGCCACAAGTCCTGTAATTGTACCTACAGTAATTCTCATACCCCTTATACATGGTTTCCTACCCATAATATCCGGGTTCATAGTAATCCGATCTAATCCAGGGAATTCCATAGTGCCTCCTTCTATCTCTATAAATAGGTAACATCTTATAGATATATATTATCAGTCTTATACTAATAGATA
Source organism: Spirochaetaceae bacterium (assembly GCA_030643345.1). Taxonomy (GTDB): domain Bacteria; phylum Spirochaetota; class Spirochaetia; order B11-G9; family B11-G9; genus JAJRQE01. Next base: position 9,591 of record DAOWMA010000015.1, on the reverse strand, counting down.
TAAGGTAAAATATGACAATTCAATTAGAGGGACGGAGGTGCATTCACAGAAAGAATTCCATGATTTAAATAACTTTTAATATAAGCATCCATAGCCTCTATAACTGCATAAATAATATTTACAAATTAAACCTTTGAGATAGCTGCTATTAAGAAATCCTTTATTTTCTCTACATTCAGGTTAAAAACCTTTAGAACCTCTTCCCAGCTTACAGGCGCCTCATCCTCTTTCCAGCAGTCATAATCTGTGCTCATTGCTATTCCTGCATACGGAATGTCTGCCTCATTAGCAAGAGCTGCTTCAGGAGCAATGGACATGTTTATTACATCCGCACCCCATATTCTGAACATTTTCGATTCAGCCTTTGTTGAAAATCTGGGACCTTCAATAGTTATTACTGTACCTGTTTTATGAAAAGAGAGCTTGCGTTCCTCAGCAGTTTCAATCAGAATATCTCTGAGTTCCTTTGAAAAAGGCTCGGCCATAGGGGTATGAATAGGTTTGTGCGGTTTAAATTTCTCATGAAATGTTACTGCTCTATGCCTTGTGAAATCAATAAACTGATCAAGGATTACAAAATCTCCCCTTTTTATCTCCTCGCGGAGAGAACCGACTGCTGTTGTTGCAATTATATGAGTGCAGCCTACATCTTTTAAAGCATGAATATTTGCCCTGTAATTAACCTGAGTTGGAGGTATTATATGTTCTCTTCCATGTCTCGCTAAAATCACAACATTAACCCCGTTAATTGATCCTTCCTTTAATGGAGAGGTTGGTTCTCCGAAAGGGGTATTCATAGAGATGTCTTTACTATCATAAATAATATCAGGATTATCCAGCCCGCTTCCCCCAATAATTCCGATTTTTACCATACAATACTACCTCTCAATTGTTTAATATGTTTATGTATATCTAATATGTTTATGAATATCTTTATTCAAATATTAAAACATATTTATTAAAAAAATTAAATACTCAGCAGTAGTATTCCCCTGATATAATCCTGAAAACCTGAGCACATAAATGTTTACCTATTGGGCAAGGAGTGAATTAGTCAAATCATTTATGTGGTCAGGCGGTTACCTTAAAATAGGGGACGGAGGTTTCCGTGAAAAAAGAAAAATAAAAAAATCCTCAGATTTTCAATAACTCTTCAGCCCCGAAGGGGCGATGCATTTCTCAACGAGGGGTGAAGCCCTTCGTTCTCCTCCTGATATGCAACCTGCCTGGATGCTGAGAGGCAGCAAAAGTCAGACACGCGGCAGGGATAGAAGAGAAAATCCCGGACCGTGAATGTATGTGTCATAGAGACAAGGCATGTCTTGTCTGTACCCAGCTAGACAAAATGTGGTTCCGTTAAACAATCCGGGAGGAATTGGAGCGGATAGCCCGCCCGGCCGCCCAAATTACGAAAATGGAACTTCTAAACCATCGTATCCTCACCAACAGCACCGGCTTTTTCCTTTATATACTTGCTGAAGGAAATTTTTGGGACAGATGTAGGAGGTTTTGCTTTTACAGTTATCTCTTCTCCAGTCTCAGGGTGCCGGATGATCCTTGCTTTCTGGGCTTCTTTTCTTTTTAATGAAAGACGACCTATTCTACCAAGAGGAACACTTTCCCCAAGCATCATCCCTGTTTCGATAAGCAGAGTATAATCATCCAGAATCTCTTTTGCTAAAGCTCCTGTTATGTTATACCTCTTGGCAATGTACCTGGTCATGGATTTAGAGGTAAACTGTTCCGGAACACTTGTTTTATCAATATGAATACTTCTGTTTATCTTCATGAAACCGTTGGTTAGAAAAATTGTTCCTTCCCTGATACGTTCTTTCTGGTCCGCTGTATCGACAGAGGCATCGCATACAGCAATCATATAGGCTGCTGAAGTTTGTTTCAGCTGACCTGTCCTGAACCTGACAGCCTCACCAATATGAACGCTTCCTGCAAGGTCCGTATCAACAATAGAAATTGTTTTTGGAACATCACTTCTCAGGTGTATACTGGCGTACTCAACTTCCCTTGCTTCTTCTTTTGGTCCGATACTGACAATAGAACCTGAATAGGTCATAACAATTATTCCTCTTCGATCGTTTGCCTCAATGCCATTGACAATATCCATGTTTAGAATTTTGGTCTGCTGTTCAAAAAGGCCGCATTTTCTGTCCCATATATCTGCCAGGAGATTACGGAATTCTTCATTGTCAGGCATTTCTGATGATCTGATAAGCGATTCCATATGAGACCTGATTTTTTGCGGTAATTCATTAAATGTCATGGTTATGCCCCCCTGTTATCAGGTGCTTTACAGCCCTGAATAATTTGCATATTATTAGTATATCACAAATATTTTCAAAAAAAACCGAAAAAAATGGTTTTTTATGGAAAAGTGCATTATATTCCCAATAGATATTATAAATTACCATTGGAGGTATAAAAGATGGATGAATATTTTGCGAAAGTATCAGAAGAGGTCCAGAACCATCTAAAACAGCTAGTCGGTTCAGTCAATCTACCTGAGGGGGAAGATGCTCTGGAACTCCTGGCTAAGGGGTGGCTGGAGAAGGAAGAGAGCTTTATGTCCCAGATAAGTGAGAGGAATCTGGAAGAGGTAGAAGATTTTTCTGTGGAAGAGCCCAGAGGCGGACTGTTAATGACATATTCAGGATCACTTCTGACAATTGGACCAATAGGTGAAGATGGACGAAAAGTTGAATATGCAAGTGTCGGCCTTAGAACTGATGTTCCTGAAACTGCTGAAAAGGAAGGTTCTGTTATTAGTTCTGATATTTCTGTAGGTGGTCCGGTTGAATTTTTAGTCGGGCCTATCAAGAAGAGTTCACCGGTTTATAAAATTGCTGTAGTCAGGGAAGAAATGCCCCTGGAAGAGGAAGAAGAACTTCTTTCAGATGTAACGCAAATTTTGATGGATGATTTTGTCGAAGTCAACAAGACATTGATAATAGAATAAGATGTTTGTAAGCAGCCCCTATTACAGGATAAAGGCAATATCGATGCGAAAAAAAGTGACCGTTTCCAGGGACCTTAACGAATCTCTGGAACGGGCTTTTTATGCACTGAATAATGAAGCCGGAGATATACGTCCTGCCGGAAGTGATGGTCAGCCTGGAGGTCTGGTTCTTTTAAGATCTCTACCCACAATAGTAGTACCTGATCTCCATGCCCGTGTCGGATATCTTGAAGCTCTCCTTGACTGGATTCCCCCCGGGAATACTCATACAGTCTATCAGGGGCTTTCTGCAGGTGAGCTGCAGGTGGTCTGTGTAGGAGACGGTTTCCATGCAGAGGCAAGGGGAATTCAACGCTGGCTGACAGCCCTGGAAGAATTCTTAGGAGATTATAGAAAACACAAGGCTATGGATAAGGAGATGAGTGAAAGTCTGGGGGTTATGATGATTGTTATGGAACTTAAAAGCTCCTTCCCGGGGTATTTCCATTTTTTAAAGGGCAATCATGAAAATATTGCGAATGAGAATTCACTGGACAATAGATCTTTCAGGAAATTTGTTTATGAAGGGGCCATGGTAACAGATTGGTTTCGTAAATTCATGGGAGAAGAGACTTTTGATAAATACTACGAATTTGAGAAAAAACTTCCTGTATTTGCAGTAGGAAACAGGTTCTGCGTAACTCACGCCGAGCCTAGAAGGCATCACAGTAAGCATGAACTTATAGAAGCAATGATTCATCGGGAGATAGTATTCGATCTGACCTGGACTGCAAATGGAGAGGCGGAAATAGATAGTGTTGACAGGTACCTGGATGAATACTTTCCTGGTGATCAACAGGCTAGAATTTTTGGAGGGCATAGACCGGTAGCCGGTTGTTTTAATACCAGGGCTGGAGGTAAATATCTTCAGATTCATAATCCGGACAAATATATAGCGGTTTATATTCGGGATATGTCAGATTTTTCCACGATGAGAGATATTTTGATTCTGCCGGAAAAGGGGGTTTAAGGGGTGGCAAAATTACCGGAGAGTATAGGTAAGTATAAAGTTGAGGCTTTGATAGCCAGGGGGGGAATGGGTGCAGTCTATAAGGCAATTCATCCAACCCTGCATCGACCTGTAATAATAAAGAAACTGACCCTCAGGGGCAGAAAGGATATTAACGAGCGTTTTAAAAGGGAAGCACGTATTTTGATGGATTTTCGTCATGATGGTGTTGTAAACATGTATGATCATTTTAAATTAGGATCATCCTATTACATAGTCCTTGAGTTTGTAGATGGAGCGTCACTCGAAGATGTTATTAAGTGCGAACGTTATCTGGATAATGGAACAGCTGCTTATATCCTTTATCATACTGCCATAGCTCTCCATTATGCGCATGAAAAGAAGGTTGTTCACCGGGATATAAAGCCTGCTAATCTCCTTCTCTCAAAGGCAGGGGAGATTAAACTTGTTGATTTTGGTATTGCTGTTTCCGATGAAGACGCTGATGAAGGTTTAACCAGGGAAGGGATGACTCTTGGAACTCCAAGTTATATGGCGCCGGAACAGTTTCAGAATACGAAAAATGTTGACAGACGAGCTGATATCTATTCTCTCGGTGTCCTCGCATACGAGATGATGACAGGTAAGAAACCTTTTCCCGGAGGATTCAGCTCTGAACTTATGTCCAATATCCAGAAAGGGAAATATCCCAATCCACGAAAATTCAATCCCGGTATTCATCCTGTTCTCCTCCGTTTAATCAGAAAATCAATGAAACCTAAAACAGAATGGCGCTATACAAGTCTGGTCCCTGTTATAGAGTTACTCGAACGCTTTCTTAAGGGTTATAACAAAGAAGAGCTTACAAGCATAGTTGCTGATCTGGCGGCAGGGAAAGAACCGGGGAAACCTAAATACAGGAAAAAACGGGGTTCGTTCCTGAAGGTATTGATACTGGCTGTTGTCGTAATAGCGATATCTCTGATTGGAATTTTTGACTATCTTACCGGTTATCATAATGTAATATTTCATGGAGATAAATACGGATCTGTAATTTTTCTGGCCAGGACTCCCGGTGGGTCACAGCCATGGTATAAAGTATTCATAAAAGCTGATATTTTTTATGATGATGATAACCTTATACCGAATGTTCCTGATAAAAGGGTTGTTTTTATGAAGGTAAGGGAAGATGGAGGCGGTGGTTCATATCTGTTCCGGTCTCTTCCTGTTTACATCCCTCTGGGAGCGTACCGCGCAAAAGTAGAAATTGAAAATGAGCTTATATGGCACTCCTTTGTAGTTCAATCGAGAAGGCAGCAGACACAGGATCCACAAACAAAGTCCGGTAAAATCATAGTTTCCGGCCATTCCCTGGATACCCCCTCTTTGCTTTCTACCAGAATTGAAGTTACGAATATTATAACAGGGAATCCTATAGAAACGGGGACCACTATTTCTATCTCATATAAGGGTATGTGGATTGATTTGTCAGAGTCAGAGGACCTTTTTACCGGAGAGGTCCACAAGTTCAGGATCCGCCATAAGGATTATAATACAAAGATATTTTCTCTTCTGATCAGAGAAAATCAGGATACACTTATTATAAAAGCAGGTCTTGTTCCACTGACCGAAACGGACTAGCTGGATTTTGCATGTAAAAGGGGAGGATTATATGACAGTACTTTACAGAAAGATATTTATGACACTGATAGGTTTAATAGCGGGCATGGCGAGTTGGGGGGCTATTGAAATTCTTCTTTCCTACAGTTTTTTAATTAGTCGCCACCTTGTCTGGAATGGTCTTGCCGGGGCTGCAATGGGTCTGATCTTCGGTTTTTTCTTTGGCAGTGCAGAGGGAATAATGTTTTCAGATATAAAGAGATCAATCCGGGGTGGTCTTACAGGAGCAGGTTTAGGAGTAGCAGGGGGCATAGGAGCTGTAATTCTGGCACAGGGGCTTTTGTACTGGATTGGGAATGCTGAGCTCCTTGCATCATCTTTTACAGATTCATTTCTTGTTCCCCTATCCAGAGCTTTGGGTTGGGGCATTCTTGGTATGATCATAGGTGCTGTCGATGGTATTAGACGCGGTTCCGGGAAGCGGATCGGTATTGGTATTTCAGGGGGTCTTATCGGCGGTTTGCTTGGAGGATTATTACTTGAATTTCTTACTGGAATATGGACAAACAGTTATATGGCAAGGGGAATTGGTATTGTGGTTCTTGGTACAGGGATTGGCCTTTTTTTTACTATCTTTGAGTATTCCCGGGCTTATGGGATTATCAGAATTCTGACAGGGGCCTTACGTGGGAAAGAGTATCTTCTTATTACAAGGAAAACAAAAATCGGTTCATCCATGGGCTCAGATATATCTCTTGGGAATTATATTGGAGTTGTAAAGGACCATGCAGTTTTAACTGCTAATCGGGATAGAGTTGCTATTAAAAATAATAAAGGTACTGTTCTTGTAAACGATCAACCGGCAGGGGACCAGGAATTAAAATATGAAGATGTTATCCAGATAGGAGACGCCAAACTTTTTTATCTACCGAAATAAGTTTGACAGGAGTCGTAAGGGAGGATTGAAAATGAAAAACAAACTATTAATTAATGCTGCAGTTTTGGGACTTATGGTTCTGCCGGCTATTATTTCAGCTCAAAATATTACTATTACCCAGCTGGATTCATCAGAACTTCTTACATCTTCAAGGATTGACTGTTATCTGAGTATTACTGACAATCAGGGAAAACCTTTGGAAGATGTCAGGACTAATTTAATCAGGATGGAACATGAGACAGAAGAAGGAATGAATACTGTAGAAATTCTGGACATTCAAAGAAATAATTTATCAGAAGGGGAGACTGCATTCCTTTTAGTTTTGGATAATTCGGGCAGTATGTATGAACCGGTTGGAGATGGAATAGCCGGGAATCGAATGGACCATGCAAAAAGAGCTGTTAAAGAGTTTCTTGGCAGTCTGGATGAACAGAATACAAGAGTTGGTCTGGCTGTTTTTAATACAAAATATATGTTACTTGTTGAACCCGGCAGTGATATAACAGTTATAGAAGAGGCCCTTGAACGGATAGAGAAACCTGACAGTGAGAATGCATATACCGAACTTTATTACTCCATTAGTCAGGCTGCCTGGGATATGGCGCGATATCGCGGGAGAAAAGCAATAGTTCTCCTGTCAGATGGAGAAAACTACCCTTACTTCACTATGTCCGGAAAGCTTCATCCCGATTTTGGAGAAACTCTTTATTCTCCAGACAATGGCCTGGGACCGTTAAAACGGGAAGGAATAACCCTCTACGGTATTAATTTTTCAACTGAGAAAGATAAATCTTTGGCATCAATCAGTATCGAATCCGGCGGGACGATGTATGAAGCAATTACAGATGAAGAATTGTCAGGTGTTTATGACCGGATTAAAAACCGGATAGAAAAAGAATACAGGGTTACTATCAGAGCACCCCTTGTTTTTCTTGGATCACCTGAAATAAGTGCCGAATATGAAGGTTCCGATGATACAAAAAGCTATTATGCCAGGCCGCTTATGGGGACCCCGGAAAAAGACTATCTCTTTCTGTCACTGATGATATTATTGCTCTCTTTTGTAATATGGGTTATTTTAATGTTGATACGCTTTGAAAAACCGGCAAACCAGGCGGAGTTATCTATGCTGCCTCTGGGTGCAGGTAAACCCGCTCAGAGAACAATTGCTCTGACATCTCAAATGACGGTTATTGGAGGATCTGCCAAGGCAGATTTTACTGTAGCAGGAATTCCCAGCCTGAAGGAATCCCATGCAACTATTGTGCAGGATGAAAAAGCAGGTACGTTTACACTGGTTTCAGATGAAGATGTCCGGGTTAATAACAGAATGACTAAAAAGCGAAAACTAAAGCCCGGGGATGTAATTAATATAGAGGGGGCAACAATTGTTTTTGATGCACCTAAAGATTAGCACCATAGAAAACTACTTTTTCCGGTGCTAATCGCTTCTATTTTTGGGACAGTGCATTTATAATACAATATTCAAAATGGGAAAAAGGCAGATTAGGCATGGATGAAACAGTTATAGTGTCAAGCAATGTAGGAAAGAGACTGGATAAAATCAAGAAGCCGGAGCAGCATTTTCTTGTATTTAAAGGAAAAAAAATTGCTCTTATCAGCAAGATAACAATTGGACGTGCCAAAACCTGTGATGTTGTATTTAATGATGCTCTGGTTTCTCGTAAGCATGCATTTATTCAAAAAATAAAGGATTCATATTTTATTAAGGATTTAAATAGTAAAAATGGGACTTTTGTGAATAAACAGAAAGTTCCTGTCGGACAATACATTAAGCTTAAAAAAGCAGATTCCATTATAATCGGGAAGAATATTATACAGCTGCAGTAGAATTTCAGGAGAGTTTAAATGAATATCCAGATAATCGGAACAAAGAAGAGCAACAATACTAAAAAGGCTATCAGGTTTTTTAAGGAAAGAAATATAAAATTCCACTTTATGGATCTTAATGAAAGGAAAATTGCAGAAGGGGAGCTTTCAAATATTTTGAATCGTGTGAGTGTTGATGATTTAATTGATATAAATAGTGCAGCATATAAAAAACGCGGATTTGCCTATATGGAATATGATCCTGTAGAAGAGATCCTTGAGGATAATAATCTTATGAAAACTCCTGTAGTGAGGAATGGGAAGGAAGTTGCAGTTGGTTATGCAATTGAAATCTGGAAGCAATGGTTAGAGTAAAAGTATACAATAAGGGTGAAATTTATGAAAGCAATTGATGATCTACATATAAAACAGATAGCTCCGCTGATTTCTCCCCGGGAGTTGAAAAAAGAATTTACAGCAGATAGTAATGTTTATAATTATATAATAGAAAGCAGGAAGACAATTACAAATATTCTTGAACGTAAAGACGACAGGCTCCTTGCCATAGTAGGTCCCTGCTCAATTCATGACACAGTTGCCGGTCTGGAATATGCACAAAAGCTGAAGGAACTCTCAAAGAAAATAGACGATGAAATATTTACTGTTATGCGTGTATATTTTGAAAAACCAAGGACTACAATAGGCTGGAGAGGATTGATAATGGACCCTGATATGGATGATACCTATGATATTCATAAAGGGCTTCATCTTTCCAGAGAATTTCTGTTAAAAATAGCTCAAATGGGGTTGTCTACAGGATCAGAGATGCTGGATCCTATTATCCCGCAATATATTTCTGATCTTATATCATGGGCTGCTGTCGGGGCCAGAACATCAGAAAGTCAAACCCATAGAAGTCTTGCCAGCGGAATGTCCACACCTGTTGGTTTTAAGAATGGGACCGGTGGAAATCTTCTTTTAGCAGTAAATGCAATAAGTACAGCTATGTATCCCTCCAGTTTTATAGGAATTGATCAACAGGGAAATACCTGTATAGTCAGAACAGAAGGAAACAGGTCCTGTCATCTGATTTTAAGGGGTGGAACTTCCGGGCCTAACTACTATGAAGAGGATGTAGAAAAATCAGTAGAGTTGATGAAAGATGCCGGTATTAAAACCCCTTGGTTTATTATTGCCTGCATTCATGAAAATTCCGGAAAAAAACATCCCCGTCAAAAAAGGGTT
>DAOWMA010000345.1 GCA_030643345.1 Spirochaetaceae bacterium | reverse complement strand
GTTGTCATTGAACCCGATCTGCTCCTTCTTGATGAACCTCTTTCCAACCTGGATGCAAAACTCAGAGATGAAATGAGAGCTGAACTGAGCAGGCTTCAGCACCAGCTGGGAATAACCATGATCTATGTAACACATGATCAAATAGAAGCCCTCAGTTTGTCCAGTAAAATTATAGTTATGAATGAGGGCTTTATTGAACAAATTGGCACACCGGAAACCATTTATGAAAAGCCGGCCACCTCATTTGTCGCTAAATTCATGGGATTTGATAACTCAATAAAAGGTAAAATCGAGTCTCTTGATAAAATTTTCTTTTCAGTAAACGTAAATGGAAGGATTATAAAAGCAGTCAGAACAGAGAAAACAGATTTGACAACTGGTGATGCTGTAAGCCTCTTTTTCAGACCAAAGGATAGTTTCCTGATTTCTAAAGAAGAGGATAACTCACTTCCTGTATCTATAAACTATTCCAATTTCCAGGGCAATAGTACCCGGTATTCTGTTACATCAGGAAAAACAGAGTTGAGTGCAGAGATGCTGGGCAAAAGCAATGAACTGGAAAAGTATAAATTTATCAAAATACAGCCTGAAAAACTAATAGTTGAGAGAGATAAGATATGAGCAAAAAAGAGATATTAAAACACATTCGCTGCAGTAAGGGTGACATTGCCCCCTATGTAATAATTCCCGGAGATCCTGGAAGAGTTAGAAGGATAGTCGCACAGATGGATTCTGCCGAACTTCTGGCTGAAAACCGGGAATATATTGTTTATACAGGGGAATATAAGGGTACTCCGATTACAATCTGCTCCTCCGGAATCGGGGGCCCTGCAGCATCTATCGCAATAGAAGAATTGATAAAACTTGGAGCAAAAGTTTTTATAAGAGTAGGATCAGCAGGAGGAAGGCAGCCCGGGATTCCAATCGGTACACCAATTGTTATAACAGCTGCCTTCAGAGGTGAAGGGACATCAAAAGCGTATCTTCCAGTTGAGTTCCCTGCTGCAGCAAGTCTGGATGTAACAAATGCACTGGTTAAGGCCCTTGAAGATGAAAATGAAAGTTATCAGGTTGGCCTTGGTTTTACACGGGATGCCTATTATGTTCAGGACAATGAACTTAATAAACTTCTGACATCCTGTGGTGTTAAAGCTGCAGAACAGGAAGCGGCAATTCTATTTATTTTAGGATCTGTGAGAGGAGTAAAAACAGGAGCAATTGTATCCAGCGATTCCAATATCTGGCTGGAAAAGCAGCCAACCCTTGAAGAAAAAGAAAAAGCGTTTATGAAAGGCGAGAAAAAGACAATACGGGCAGCACTGGATGCAACGAAGATCCTGTATGACCAGGGAGCTCATCAATTTTGAGTCATTTTACTGAAGATATATTGATCAATACAGAAAGACTAACTTCAATTCTGGTTAACCTCTGCAGGATTCCAAGTCCATCAGGAGAGGAAGGTAAAATATCCGAATATATTCGTAATTATGCAGTTAAATTCGGACTGGAAGTAAAAGAAGACCAGGCAGGAACAAAACTTGACAGCAATTGCGGTAACCTTACAATTGTACTTCCTGGAGATGAAAGAGAAAGACTTTTTCTTTCATCCCACATGGATACAGTAAAAGTTCCGGATGTAGAAGAAATTCCAGTCATTCAAACTAAAGATAAACTTAAAACTGACGGCAGCTCAATACTGGGAGGAGATGACAAAGCAGGCATTGCCGCTGCTCTGGAAATACTTACTTTAAGTATGGAAAACCCGGGGAAAAACAGACCCCTTGAACTGATTTTTACTATAAAAGAGGAACAGGGAGCTCTGGGCTCCGGTTTCCTTGATCCGACAGAAATAAAAGCTCATGCAGGATTCAATCTTGATGGAGAAACACCTCCATATACTGTCATCTTCAAAGCGCCTTACAAAACCAGATACAGATGTGTAGTAAAAGGAAGAGCTGCGCATGCAGCAGTTAATCCTGAAGATGGTATTAATGCAGTACAGATTGCAGGGAAAATTGTTTCTGCCTTGCCGACAGGAAAACTTGATGATATATCGACTGCAAACATCAGCAGGATCTCCGGAGGCGGTCCTACCAATGTAGTTCCGGATAATACCATAATAGAGGGAGAAGCAAGGAGCTTTGAAAAGGACACCCTTGATGTTCTGAAAAATGAAATAGAGCAGATATGCATTAAAGAAATCCAAAACACAGAGGGAAGCGCAGAAATGTTCTGGGAAGATCTGTATGACGGATATGTTGTTGACAGGCAGGAAACAAGCAGTCAGTTATTTACAGAAGCCTGCAAAGCAATGGGAAAAGGACCCGTTTTTCTCTCATCCCCAGGTGGCGGCGACAGTAATCAGTTTAACAACAAAGGTATGCAAAATCTTGTATTCGGCCTGGGGATGCACAACATTCACAGCACAAATGAATATCTGGTACTGGAAGAATATTTTGAAGCGGTTAATCTTCTTGCAGAGATTGTATTTTAAATGGATGGGAAACGAACCATTATTTACAATGCGACTGTTATAGTGGAAGAGAAATAGCAGTACTGATCTCTAAATGTTAAATAAAAGTTGATATGGGACAGCTGTTGTCAGGTCACAGCTTAATTACCTTTAAAAAACCGGATTTCCCATATTCAAGAATTTTCCTATCCTTTGTTATCAGACTAGCATTATTGATTCTTGCTGTTGCCGTTATTATTCTGTCTGCAGGGTCCCCATGGAAATTGTTGGGAAGCCGGGTACTTTCAATAGCAATTTTGGGACTTAATGGAATAAGGTGCAACCCGGGTAAACTTAAAGCCTTATCTATCCACTCCATGCAGGGAATATTGAATGTAATCCTTGACTTACTCTCCAGCATACCAATTTCCCATACAGAGATTACCGAAACACTCAATAAGCCTGATTCAGCTGCTTCTTCGATTAAAGTAAGAGCTTTCGATCCTGTTAAAACAGGGTTTCCCTCCATCAGCCAAATCCAGATATGTGTATCCATCAGAATACCTGTTTCCGTATTATGCATCTGCTTCCCATTGTTCATCTATTGGGCTGATTATATCCCCTTGCTTACTTATTGTGCCCTTTAGAAAACCAAACACTGGTGATGCCTCATTATTTTGAAATGGAACTAACTTTGCTACAGGTTTCCCATGTT
>DAOWMA010000317.1 GCA_030643345.1 Spirochaetaceae bacterium | reverse complement strand
TATTGCATCAGTCAGCATTATATTCAGACAAGTTAAATTAATATTTGCGGTAAGATTTGATAAACCTTTTTTAGCAAAACCCATAAGCCATTTTTCTATATCGTAACTTGTTATAGCTTCAAGTTTTATCTTACCGAAATACGGTAGAATATTGAGTCTAAGATGAGCCCTGCTGGAATCTATATAATTCCTGCTCAGCTCTCTCCGGCTAAGGCGGTACCTAACATACTCGCACTTATCCCATACCCACCAATTTTCTGAATACTTAGCAAAAGTGATATTACCGCCCCTGTTCGGAATAAGGGCATCTTCTTTGAAAAGTTTGTTGCAGTAAGTCCTGGCAGCACCCTTTGAGGTCTGCCCAGTTGACCTTGCAGTAGTCCGACGGTTCTTGTTATCATATGTTTGATAATACCAAATAACCCGACCAGATTTCATCTTTCCAGGAAAAACAGTAAAAGGTTCCCTATATCTCATACACCAACCTTCGGGGAAATGCTCACACTTTACCACATAAAGAGTAATATCAACTTCTTGCATAGTCAACAAAAAGTGTCATATGATAACTGATAACTGATAACTGATAACTGAATATGATATTGCACTAATTCTAAAATTACAAAAAACTTCTAATTTTCTTGACTTAAATCAATTTAATCAATATGTTTCGTATAACAAAATATATGATATACAAAGTATCCTTTTGTATGGAATAACCAAAGGAATTACAGATGGCAGAAATGGATATTCAGGATTGTATTAAAGAAATAGATGAAATAGATACTCTAATCCCGGAGATTATGAAAAATGTTGATTTTACTACTTTAATTGATATCTTTGGGATGGAATTAAACCTCACTATGTCTCAATTTCATGCTTTTATGAACATCTCCAATAATGATGGATGCAGTATGGGCTCTCTGGCAGAAAATATGTCCTTAAGTTCCGCAACCGTAACAGGCCTTGTTGATCGTCTGATAAAAAAAGATTTAATTACAAGAATGCATGATCAATCTGACAGAAGAATGGTAACTGTATGGTTGACTGAAAAGGGAAAAAACATTTTTTATAACTATAAAAAAATGAGGATGAAATTTATGGAATTAATTCTAATAAAAATGGGTAATGAGAATCGGGAAAATTTTATTTCTTTATTAAGAACTACTAATCAAATAATAAAAGACCTGATAAAAGATGGGAAATTCATGGAATTAATAAACCATACAAGCAAATTAGAAAAAGAACAAAAGGAGATCTAAAAAATGAAACATTATATTCTACTCGCTCTATTTTGTCTTATGGGTATTGCGATATCAGCTGAACCACTGACACTTGGCAAAGCTATTGAGATAGCACAATTAAAAAGCGGAACAATTGCTATTGCAGGGGGAAAAGCAGTTGCAGCACGTGAAACTGCTCTGTCTGTAAAAACAGGGTTTTTCCCTCGAATATCCGGGAAGGGAAGCTACACCCGCCTTGATGAAATACCTACAATGACAGTTCCGCCAATGGGTACAATACAAATGGGAACACAGGATATGTATAATCTTACAGTATCAGCACAGCAGCCGTTGTTTTTGGGTGGAGGTTTACTATATGGATATAAGGCTGCCTCTTCAATGGCCAATGCGCAGGAAATGCAGTTATCAGCAGAAAAAAATAATTTATTTGTAGACGTTGCAGAAGCCTATTACGGAGTAATAAAAGCAGATGCTTTTAAAGAAACAGCTGTAGAAGCACGTTTACAGATGGAAGAACATCTTAATACTCTTGGAAGAATGTACAGTGCAGGTATTTTATCCAATAATGATCTACTTAAAGCACAGGTACAGCTTTCTGATATCCAGATGATGGAAATTCAGGCAGAAAATGCAGGGACCCTCTCCAGGCTGGCCCTTAATATGACAATGGGTGTACCTCTGGAGACAATTTATGAGTTCCCTGCCGGAAAGAACTTTACCAAAAGATCGTTATCTGACATAGATGAGAGTCTGGGAAATGCTATGGCAGACAGACAGGATATTTCTGCTCTGGTTGAGATGAAGAAAGCTGCATCTTATGGTTTGAAAATTGAGAAAGCTTCTCTGTATCCCAGTCTGGTTGCAGTTTTTAATTACAGCTTTGACAATTCAGATGATTCATTCCCACCGGAATTTGATCCATCATGGAACTTTACCCTAATGGCATCCTGGGACCTTTTTACAGCCGGAGAACGTCTACATAAGATGCATAAGGCAAAAGCTGATTTAAATCAGGCGGATGTCGGTCTGGATATGGCACGTAAGGGAGTAGAGCTTGAAGTCAGATCTCAATTTGCAATAGTAAGAGAAAAAGAAAAAGCTGCTGAAATTGCCGGAAAAAAACTTGAACAGGCCAAAGAGGGGTACAGAGTAGCTTTAGCAGAATTCAAACAGGGTATTGCAACAAATACCGATGTTCTCGATGCCAGCACTGCATTTGCCGGGGCAAAAACTGAAAATATATCTGCACTGGCTGATCGCCAGGTGGCATATATAAAATATGAAGTAACGATTGGCCAAAAACCGGTTTTTAATGAAAATTAGGAGTATAAATATGAAATTTAAATCTATTACAGCAATATTACTGGCAGGATTTCTTGCCTTTTTAGTTTTCGGCTGCAATGAAAACTCAAAAAAAACTGATGAATTTATTGTATCGGCAATGCCTGTAAAAACAGAAATAGTTCGGAAGGAAGAAATATACGACAGCATATCATTTTCAGGACGCCTCAAGGGGGAGAAAGATATAATGATTATGCCCCAGATGCCTGGAGAAATTGAAGAGATTCTTGTTGGTGTCAATGATCGTGTCATGAAAGACGATCTGCTGGTAAGAATGAACGCTGCAGTACTCGAACAAACTGAAGCACAGTATGAAGCTGCAAGAAAGTCCTATGAACGAATGGAATCTTTATACGCTGATAAGCTGATTGCCCCCCAGGCTTATGACCAGGCTAAAGCAGGTTATGATACTGCAAAAGCAGCTTACAGGCAGGTATTGGCAAGTACTGAACTTAAAGCTCCTTTCCAGGGAACAATTGTAGGTAAATATTTTGATGAACATGACCTTTACTCCCCTGGAAGACGGGGGATTCTAAGACTTGCTCAGATATACACACTTAAACTTCCCATCTCAGTAGTTGCAAAGGATTATACAAGGCTTCGGGAGGGGATGGAAGCACGTATTAAAATTGATCTGTTCCCGGGACAGATTTTCTCAGGGTATCTTATGGAGCTGTCACCCGGGGCGGACCCTGTCACCGGACTCTTTGCAGGTAATATTATAATAGATAATCCTGAGGGTAAGCTGCTGGTCGGAATATTTACCAAAGCAGATATTATTCTAAACCAAAAAGACAATTCTTTAGTTATTCCAAGTACTGCTCTTTTATCAGACAATGTGGTTTTTATACT
>DAOWMA010000205.1 GCA_030643345.1 Spirochaetaceae bacterium | reverse complement strand
CCTGGAAACTATAATTTATGTCTATGTTTCTGTCAACTAATATAAAGTGTAGCATGTATCCACAATTGCAGGCTTTTGCGGTGTGACCTATTTTTACGATTGCCTGGTCGGAAGCAAGCTTCCCTGGTCGCAACTTCGTTTCTGCTCGGGTATGCAACCTTGCCTGCTCGGCTATGCGACCTGAGCATGGCTATTTTGCGCCAGGTAGTAGCCCTATATTAGAAAAGAGCTATTTATTAAATACAAAATGTGGTACAGCGCAAAAGCTTAATTGACATATCCATTTTCAAATGATATGTTTCTACTCACAATTAATTATAAATATAAAAGGGAACATAATGCTGGCAAAAGATAAACACAAACAGAAGCAAAACAATAACAAGCACATGAAAGAACTAAATTCAGTTGACAGGAAAAAGCAGCAGCACCCGTTTTTATGGATATTCAGCGTTTCCATATTAATACTTATTGTCGTCACATTTGTAGGGGCTCCCCTGTTAAAGGGTTTTGGAGGTTCAGGTAACAAACTTATCTTTGGTAAATATGGGGATGCTGAGATTGCATACTCGTATGGGACATATTTTTCCAGACAACTGGATATTATGCAGGACCAATATAAGAGTAATGGTTCAGATAATTATCAGTACGAAACATATCAAATATGGAAGGGAGCTTTTGACAGAACACTCTTTCATACAGCCATACTTCATAGTGCATCAAAGAGTGGTCTCTATATATCCGACAGAAAAATTGATAAGAGTTTAAACCAGTATGGCCCTTATATGGATAACGGTAAATTCAGCCCGGCTCTCTATAACGCTACACCGGATTCTGATAGATATGCAAATAGAACTATTTTCAGAGAAGAAATTATACAGCAGCAGTATCTTAAGGACATTGGCGGTCGTTTCTATTCTCCTTCGGAATTGGAATTCATAAAAGGGATGTCCTCCTCAGAAAGAAACTTCAGATATGTTGCCTTTCCAATATCAGGTTATCCTTTGGACGAAGTAAGCAGTTATGGGAATTCCAATTCTTCAATTTTTAGAAAAATGGGACTTAGCAGAATTTCAATCAAAGATGATGAGAAAGAAGCAAAAGTTATCCTTGAGAAACTCAAGGAAAATCCAGCCACTTTTGAAGAGCTTGCACAAAACCACTCAAGCGATTTCTATGCAGAAAAGGGTGGTGACATGGGTATGGTAACTTATTATTCACTAGGTGGTGACATTTCAGACAATAGTGATACTGACTCTATTTTCGCACTCGCCAGGGAAGAAATAAGTGAACTTATTAGAACACCATATGGATACAGCATTTATAGGTGTAATAAAGTCAGCCAGAATCCCGATCTAACTGATAAAAACGAATTAAAAAATATTCTTGATTATATGCTGATAAATGAAAAAGGTATAATTGAAGATTATTTTACTGCTCAGGCAGAATCTTTTATTGACAACGCTGCTGATGAGGGCTTTACTGGAGCTGCAGCATCTATGGGTTTAACTTACTATATTACAGATTATTTCCCAATTAATTACGGAAACAGTTACTTTTTAAAACAGGTAAAAACAATGGATGAAAGCAAATATTTTGATCCTGTAGCAACTGATCAAAGGTTTTTAACCTCTTTATTTTCATTAAAAGCTGATGAATTAACAGAACCTGCAATAGTTGGTGATACAATCCTTGTAGCGCAAATGGTCAGTGAACAGAAGATAACAGAAGAGGAACTTTCTTATATGGATTCCTTCTATCCATATTTGGTGAATCAGATTCAACAGATTGAACTTAACGCAAGTTTCCTTAAATCTGATCTACTGACAAATAATTTCATGAGCGTATTCAGTCAGTATATTATGGCTAACTGACAAAAACAATGGAAAAGAACGACTCTCTACTAATTGATACCGGTAGAGGGTTTTCTATTTTCTACCGTAAAAAATATCTTTACAGCAGTACAGATCCTGAAAGAAGAGCTGTAATACGGGCAGAAAAAACTACACTGCAACACAGTACACTTTATATCCTTACTTCACCCCTGCTTTTTTATGGAGTCTTTGAAATTTTATCAAAACTCCCTGATGATTCTCATATTATCTGCATCGAATTATCTAAAGACTTACATAAACTTTCGAAAAGCCATATCCCGGATTTACTGAGTAATTCAAAATTAATTACATTCAGTAACAAAACAGAGCCTCAGAATATTAGTAACATTGTAGATAAGCTGGGTATTTGGAATTTTCGCCGGGTAAAGCATATAAATATAACAGGCGGCTACTCTCTGTATTCATCAGAATATAAGACCATTATTAAAACCATAGATAATAAAATTAAGGAATACTGGAAGAACAGAATGACCCTTATTCATATGGGCCCACTCTGGATAAAAAATATTTTCCTGAATCTCTATAAGCTTTATCAAAATACAGAAAGTTTAACCCTGCTTCCATATCCTCACATTAATTGTCCGGTTCTTGTAACAGGTGCCGGAGAATCACTTGAAGATTCAATCGAATTTATCAGAAAAAAGAGAGACAGTTTTAAAATTATGGCAGTGGATACTTCTGTTACGGTACTTCTTGAAAATGGAATAGAACCGGATTATATAATTGCAGTCGATGGTCAAATATATAACTTTTATGACTTTATGAAAGTTAAAAATAAAGACATCCCACTCTTTTTTGATCTTACAGGATACCCCGGTATAATGTCAGTAATGGATGGAAACCTACATCCCTTTATCTCGAACTTTACAAACACAAGACTACTTAACAGACTGGAATACTATAAACTGCTGCCGACAAAACTACCTGCTCTTGGTTCTGTTGGTATTACAGCAATTTATCTTGCATTGAAAATAACAAATAAAGATGTATTTTATACAGGCCTCGATTTTGCCTATAAAATTGGTAAATCCCATGCCAATGGTTCCCCCAGAAATCTTACAGAACTTGCACGGGTAAATCGTCTTGAGCCAATGGAACAGCCTGGAATATACTATGAACGACCGCTTATTTACAATAAAGACAAATCCGGTAATAAGTGTACATCAGACCTTGTTCTAACTTCCTATGCTGAATTGCTGTCAGATAATTTCCAAAATAATGAAAGGCTTTTTGATATTGGTAAAACAGGATTACAAAGTATCAGTAATTTGCAAAATACAGACAATTTAATTTTTAATGATAAATGTACAAAGGAAGATAATTTTATCTCAGATAATAGTAAAATTTCCATAAGCAATTTCAGGGAGTTTTGTGAAAATGAAATAATTTTATTAAATAAGCTGTATGATAGTATTTATATGTATCTGTCAGGTAAAACAAAAAAATATGAAATTATTCTTGAACTTCTTAAAGAAACAGACTACATCTATCTTCATTTCCCTGACAAATCACCTGAACCATCTATCGATCCAGGCTTCCTCAAACGTATACTTATTTCATGCGGATATTACATCAATATATTGGAAAGGTATATTTAATCGCTTTTCAGGATAGATAAAAATGCAGACTGTGGAACTTCCACATTCCCTACCATCTTCATCCTCTTTTTCCCTGCTTTCTGCTTTTCAAGAAGTTTCCTTTTCCTTGAAATATCCCCTCCATAACATTTTGCAGTAACATCTTTTCTTAAGGCTGATATAGTCTCTCTGGATATAATAGTACTGCCAATAGAACCCTGAATAGGGATTTTAAACTGCTGCTTAGGTATTTCTTCTCTTAGTTTTTTACAGGCATTTCGGGCCCTGTCTACTGCAGAGTCTCTAAAGACCAGCTGTGAAAGAGCATCAACTATCTCTCCATTTACAAGAATATCAAGACGTACAAGATCTGTTTTCTTAAACCCCTGAAGCTCATAATCAAATGATGCATAACCCCTGCTGATTGATTTTAGTTTATCATAGAAATCAAACAATACTTCTGCAAGGGGCATCTCATATATGAGCTCAACCCTTTTTTCATCCAGATATTCCATATGCTGCTGAACTCCTCTTTTCTGGAGGCAGAGATTGATTATATTTCCCACAAACTCCGAAGGAGTAATAAGTGAAGCCCGTATATAAGGTTCCTCTACAAAATCAATCTTCATTGGATCAGGATACTCAAGGGGATTATCTATTTTTAGTTGTTCACCATTATTTAAGGTAATATGATAACGAACTGAGGGAGATGTAAAAATAATAGAAAGATTAAATTCCCTCTCCAGTCTTTCCTGCACAACTTCAAGATGTAAAAGACCGAGAAAACCACAACGAAAACCAAATCCAAGAGCCACTGATGAATCCTTTTCATAAACCAGAGAAGCATCGTTCAGCTTTAGTTTCTCTATACCTGTCAAAAGCTCTGAATAATCATCAGCATCTATTGGGTAGATAGAAGAGAACACTACGGGTTTAACATCCTTAAAACCTGTTAAAGCTTCTTTACAGGGATTATTATCCATAGTAACAGTATCTCCAACACGAATATCAGAAATAGTCTTAATTCCTGCAATAATATACCCTACTTCCCCGGCAGAAAGACTGTTCTTTTTACTTAGATCAATTTCAAAAATACCAGTTTCTTCAATCTTATAGGCTGCATTATTTGAGAATAATCTGATTTGATCACCAGTTGATAAACTCCCTTCAAACACCCTTATATGTATAACTACTCCTCTATAAGTATCATAGTGAGAATCAAAAATCAGTGCTTTAAGAGGTTTATCAGCATCACCCGTAGGTGGTGGAATATACTCCACAAGAGATTCAAGCAGGTCCTCTACACCGGACCCTGTCTTTGCTGAAACAGATACGGCAATATCAGAATCAAGTCCAAGTTCATGATCTATTTGATGCTTTACAAAATCTATGT
>DAOWMA010000090.1 GCA_030643345.1 Spirochaetaceae bacterium | reverse complement strand
TAGGGCTGCATAGCCGGTCCAGCAGTTAAGGTAATAAAAGAGTTAAAAACAAAAAGGAATAAAAAAAATGGTTTCACTAAGTTCAGTATATAATAATTATTACTGATCGTATATATTCCCAAATATGAATAAGTCCCAATTACCTGTTATTAGAATTTTTAGACTGGGGCTCCCTCTTTTTGCCGGTAACTTCTCTTTTTACCTGCTTCAACTTGCTGATACTATAATGGTTGGCAGACTTGGTACCAGTAGTCTTGCAGCAATTGCAATAGCTGGTCTGTATACAGGGATACTCTTTACTTTTGTATGGCCTGTTCTTATAGGCACTCAGGCCATCTCTTCAAGAAGATTTGGAAAACAACAATCTGAAAGTAATAAAGAAGAACAGGATAGATTGGCTGTAAAGACAGGGTTGTCTCTGGATAATGGTATTGTCGTAGGTGTTTTTATGGGAGTTCTTGGACTGATTTTTTCTTTTTCTGCAAAACCCATACTATATATCCTTATAAAAGATCCGGAACTCCTCCCTTTATCATTACAGTATATTTCTATTTTCAGGTGGGTACTTCCATTTGCCGGTATTATGACATCCATATCAGGTTTTCTTGGAGGAATAAACAGAACAAAAAATATTATGATATCCAATGTCGGGGGAAGCCTTCTAAATATTCTGTTTAACTATATATTTATATTTGGAAAGCTGGGGTTTCCTGCTTTCGGAATCCGGGGTGCTGCAATAGGAACAGTTTTGGCCGGTTTTTGTCAGTTAACCTATCTTTTTACTGTACTGTCCCTTGGGAAAAATATTAAATCTTATGAGATTCTCCGTTTTAAGCTTATAGACCTGACTGTAATGAAAAATATGCTTAAAATTTTTCTACCTATTACTGTGCAAAATATAGTTGCTCTTACAGTTTTTCTTGTATACGAATCTATTATTGGTTACATAGGAACGATCTATTTGGCAGCGACCCATGTTATATTTTCAATTTTTCGAATAAATAAAACCCTGGTAGGGGGTTTTGCCCAGGGATCTGCTATTCTTGTGGGGAATTCTTTGGGTGCCGGGAAGAAGGATGATGCAGTAAAAATTGTCCATGGATGTCAAAAAATAGCCTCTATTATTGGAACTGTTGTGGTTTTATCTGTAATTTTTTTCCCGGAGTCCATAGTGGGTATATTTGTAAAAGATACCCGGACTATAACAATTGGAGTAAAAGCCCTTTATTTTTTTGCAGTGTTTTTCTTTATCGAAGTAATGGGGTATTCATTTGAAATTATTTTTGGTGGAAATGGATGGGGGCGGTACGTGCTGTTCTCTGAATTTACAACTAATATGATTTTTATTATTGGTTTAACCCTGGTTCTTGTTTTTATTTTTAATGCAGGTATCTATGGTGCCTGGATTGGATTTGCATTTTATCAGGTTTTCCATGCGTTCATTCTGTTTGTTGGGTTTTTATCAAAAAAATGGCTTCATGTTGAATTGGAGAAAAGTGATCAATCATGATTTCAGAGAAATCTATAGCAATTGAGGCTGTTGTTGCCTGTTGTTTGTGGTTTACAGCATGAAAAAACGCACAGCAGAATAATGCTGTGCGCTTCCATCTGATGAAAATTATCATCACAATTGTGAAGACATTACTTATACAGCTTCAGAAGCTTTCCTCCTGGGCATCTGCATAAGATAAATAACACCATATACTATAATGGCTATTAGTGATGCAATAACTCCGTTTGTTCTAATAAAATTCCCAATAAGATGGGGCCTGAGCAGTGTAAAGGCAACAAGTGCAAGAAGTATTCCCTCGTACCACTTATTTTTCTGTGTAAAATAGCCCTGAGTAAATGCTGCAAAGGCAAACATTGCAATAACACTCGTTAAAAATATCCACATTACCTGCCATATATTGGTTATTCCAATTAAAAGAAGATCGGTATTAAAAATAAACATAAAAGGAAGAATTGCTGTTCTTATATCGTAGGTAAAGCCCTGAATACCTGTTTTAATAGGATCTGACTTGGCTATTGCAGCGGCCGCAAAGGCGGCTAGTCCTACAGGCGGTGTGTCATCTGCAAGAATACCGAAGAAAAATACAAATAGATGTGCTGCAATCAGCGGGAATACAAATCCGTTCTGAGCTCCAAGGGTAACAATTACGGGAGCTGTCAGAGATGCCATTACAATGTAGTTTGCCGTTGTTGGTAACCCCATTCCCAGAATAAGACTTGCAATTGCCGTTATTATAAGAATCAGATAAAAATTTCCACCCGAAAGGACCTCAATTACCTCAGTAATAATTCCACCCAGTCCTAATGTTACAACCCCTACAATGATTCCGGCAGAAGCAACAGCTACTCCAATTCCCATCATATTTTTAGCACCTGCAATAAGGGCTTCGACAATCTGGTGAATACTTTTTTTAACAGCCTCAGCTGCTGTCATATTATGGTTTTTTGCTGTAATAATATTCTGGGCTGGAATAATAACTGCCAGTGCAACTATTGCCCTGAAGGCTGCCAGTTGAGCTGAATGACGCAGAACTACAAGTTCAAATATTAAAAAGAACAATGGAATTGTAAAATGGATTCCCCTTATAAGTGTAGGCCAGAATTTTGGCAGTTCATCTCGGGGGACTCCCTTTAACCCTAATTTGGAAGCTTCCAGATGCGTTATATACATAAGAGCAATGTAGGACACTACTGCCGGTACAAAAGCTGCCTTAATAACCTCAAAATATTCAATATTACAGTATTCAGCGATAATAAAGGCTGCCGCACCCATTATTGGCGGCATAAGCTGTCCGTTCGTACTGCATGCAACCTCCACAGCTCCGGCTTTATAATCAGGATACCCCACACTCTTCATAAGAGGTATTGTAAAGGTCCCTGTTGTAACTGTATTTGCAATACTTGAACCCGATACCATACCTGTTAAACCGCTTGCAAGAACTGCTGCTTTTGCAGGCCCGCCCTTAAACCCTCCCAAAAGAGAGAAAGCCAGGTCAACAAAGTATTTTCCAGCCCCTGCCTTGTCCAGCATTGCTCCAAAAAGTACAAAAAGAAAAACTATCTGGGCGGATACATCCAGAGGTACTCCATATATACCTTCTGTAGACATAGTAATCTGACCAATAAACCGATTAATTGAGACCCCTTTAAATGCAAAAACTGCCGGCATATAAGGACCAAAAAAGCTGTAAAGTATAAATACTGTTGCTACTATAGGTAAGGCAGGTCCCAGTGCTCTGCGGGCGGCTTCAAGGAGTAGAACTACCAACAAAAAGCCAATAATTAAATCTCGTGTAATCGGGGCACCCTGTCTGGTGCTAATACCCAGAAAGTCTAACATAAGGTACAAAGCAAAGAGAGCTGCTGCAATTACAGTTGCGTAATCGAGAATAGTGTAATGATCTTTATGAGCAAAATAATTTAAAAATCTGCTTTTCTTCGGCTTCTTAAATACCGGGTGTGTCAGGAATACAAGGCTGATAGCAAATGCAAGATGAATTGCTCTAACATATGTAGAATCCATTAAAAGCCATGATGCAATAGAGAGCTGAAAGAGCGACCAGGATAAAGCAAGTACAGGGACAATCCATCCGGACCATCCTGTTACATGTCTGGTCCCTCCTTCAGCTTCATCAGCTATTTTTTGAGCTTCCTCGATATCTTCTTCAAAATCTTTCTGATTATTGAGTTCCATAGTATCTCCCTGGTAGCACTTTAATAAAACCGGTATCAAGCTGTTGCAGCGTTGATACCGGTGAAAAATCGTAAGATGAATATCTTATTTAAGACCTACTTCTTTGTAATATCTCATAGCGCCGTCATGAATAGGAGCTGTTAAACCTTCAAGCATACTTTCTTTTGTTAATGTACCAAAAGCAGGATGAAGAGCTTTGAAATCTTCCAGGTTTTCAAAAACCTCTTTTGTTACTGCATATACAACATCATCAGGTACTTTTGCAGATGTACAGAGAGTAGCTTTTACACCATAGGTGTTGGTATCTGTAGTATTGACTGCATTTGGATAGTATTTTGCGGGAATGTAAGATTTCGCATAGTAGGAATATTTGGCAAGAAGATCATCTACATTTTCAATTGGAATAAATTTAACCTTTCTTTTTCCTGCTGTTGCTTCTTTGAAAGATCCATTTGGATGTCCTACAGTGTAGAAATAAGCATCAATTCTACCGTCCTGAAGCATTTTTGCAGCTTCGGAAGCCTTAAGACCTTCTGCCTGAATATCTGTTTCCCAGTTAATACCTGCATTTTCAAGAGCATCTATAGCATTCCCTCTGTTACCTGACCCAGGGTTACCAATATTTACAATTTTGCCCCGAAGGTCATCAATTGTATTGATACCGGCATCAACGGCTGCCATAAGTGTTACAGATTCAGGATGCAGTGAAAAAACTGCTCTTAAATCTTTCTGTGGGCCTTTATCTTTCCAGTCCTTTGTTCCTTCCCATGCCTGTGCCTGTCTGTCGGACTGAACTATACCAAACTCAAGGTCTCCTGCAAGAATTGCATTTACATTGAACACAGATCCGCCGGTTGATTCAACAGTAACCTTTAGGTTGTATTCATCATACTTTTTATTTACCATTTTACTGATAGCACCACCAGCAGGGTAGTAAACACCGGTAACTCCACCGGTCCCGATTGTTGCAAACTGTTTCTGTGGTGCACCATCTCCTTCAGCAGCACCTCCAGCACTTACGTTCATTGTAATCGCCAGCATAATAACCAGGCAGATTAATAAACCTTTTTTCATATTTACCTCCAAGTAAATTTGTAACACTCTCTGTTCTTGTCAGAACCGGTAAATTTGTACTAATACAAATCTGTCCAAATATCCATACAAGGCAGGAACACTACTTTTTTAGATTAAATCCAGAACCATTTTACTCCATAAACTGATATTTTTCAAATATTTTTTTTTAAAAGTTTAAAAAGGAAAATATAGATATGGTAATTTGTAATTCATACTATTGATCCTTCCCCATGGTCTATTTATACTATTTAGCATGGAATATAAATATTTAGGTAAAACAGGTATAAAAGTGTCAGAACTGTGCTTTGGCACAATGTCATTTGGAGCAAATGCAGACAAAGATAATTCAAATGCTATGTATAAACAGGTAAGAGATGCAGGGATAAATTTTTTTGATTGTGCAAATGTATATCAAAAAGGTATTGCAGAGGAATATCTTGGCGAGTTTTCAAGGGGAGAAAGAGAAGATTTAATAATAGCAACCAAGGCTTTTTTCCCTATGTCAGATAAGCCGAATGACAGAGGCGCATCAAGGAAAAATCTTACCGCATCACTGCATGCCAGTTTGAAGCGTCTTGGAACAGATTATATTGATATTTATTTTATACATGGATTTGATAGGAATACTCCAATGGAAGAAACTCTAAGGGTCCTTCAGGATTTTGTATCCCAGGGGAAGATACTGTATATTGGTGTAAGTAATTTTGCTGCCTGGCAGGTTTCAAAAGCTATAAAAATATCAGAATACAGGAATTTAACACCCATTCATTGCATTCAGCCAATGTACAACATTACAAAAAGGCAGGCTGAGGTAGAGCTTTTACCTATGGCGAAGGAAGAAGGTCTGGGTGTAATGACATATAGTCCCCTGGGTGCAGGGCTTTTATCCGGGAAGTATGGACCGGGTAAAGCTCCTCTTTCAGGCAGGTTGGTAAATAATTCTATGTATAATACAAGATATGGCGGAGATTTTTATTATAAAGCTGCAGGTGATTTTACAAGGATTGCTGAAGAAAGAGGCATGCATCCGGCAAGTTTGGCTGTGGCATGGGCAGCATCTCATTCTGCAGTAACGGTACCAATAATTGGGGGAGGGAATCCTGAACAGCTTGCTCCATCCCTTGAATCTGTAAATATAACAATTGATAATGAATTAATATCTGAAATTGATAAAATCAGTCCGCCTCCTCCGCCTGCTACGGATAGAACTGAGGAGCAGACTAAGTTCAATTATGGGGCAATATTGGGAAAATAGTCTTGATTTTTACCATTAAAAGGGTGTATAGTACGTGCCCGAGTGGAGGTAATGGTTATGAAAAGTACAGATATTGCCAGAAGTGACAGAGAGCTAAGAAGAGCACGTAAGAAAGATGAGTATATACAGAACAAGCTGAATAGGGATTCCCTTTCGGTAGGTGATTATATAAACCAGCTTCATGATCTGATGTTTTTTGATGCCCAGAAAGTATATGGAATTTCAGAAAATGAAGATCTTCTTATGAAATTTGTTGAAATGAGAGTAGACCAGCCTGAAAAACAATGGGAAACAATTATTCGTAAAGCTGTGCGAAAAACAAAAGTGACTCAGAAGGAAGAAGCTGTTAAAGAGTTAATTGAACTTCTTGAGTTTGCAGAGTAGGATTTTGAGTGTACAATACAACTTCCGAATTACAAAAATTTTCATTCCAAATAAGTATTGCTGATAAGAGTTTCTCCCTTCGTGCGGGACTGTGATAAATTATATTTAATTAAATTAACTGAATTGAAATAGAAAATGTTTTAAATTTTCGTCAGGAAAAGGTCTACGTCCAACAGGATTCGAACCTGTGACCTACGGCTTAGAAGGCCGTTGCTCTATCCAGCTGAGCTATGGACGCATAAAACTTTAAAGATCGTTCCTCGAAACTTCGTTTCTGCGGTACGACTTGTTATCGGGATGAGAGGATTCGAACCTCCGATCCCCTGGTCCCAAACCAGGTGCCCTAGCCACTGGGCCACATCCCGTTAATGCAAGGTAATATATCCGTTATATCGTTCCAAGGTCAAGTGGGTATTGTATAATTCATGTCCTTATAATGCTGTTGTAATTAGATTTTTATGATACTGTATCCGAATGGATAAATCACAACATGTCAGAGAGGTTTACAGGTTTCTTCAAAAATTATACCCCAATCCAGTTTCCTTTTTAAATTATAATTCTCCTTATCAATTGATGGTAGCAGTTATTCTGTCGGCCCAGACTACGGATGCACAGGTTAATAAGGTGACACCTCTGCTATTTAGAAATTATCCTGGTCCTAAAGATCTGATGGTTTCAAATTTGGATAAGGTTGAGATTATAATAAGATCTACCGGGTTTTATAAAGTGAAAGCACGTAATATTATCGGAGCAGCAAAAAAATTGGTGTTGGACTATAATTCTAAAGTACCGGAAAATATGGATGAACTTCTTACAATTCCAGGTATTGGAAGAAAAAGTGCCAATGTAATCCGGGCCCATTGCTATAATAAACCGGCAATAATTGTTGATACACATTTTTCGAGGGTTACAGGGCGAATCGGTTTAACAGATTCTTCAAATCCTGTGAAAATAGAGAATGATCTGCTGTTAATAACAGATAATAGGATACAGACAGATTTTTCCATGTTAATAAATATTCACGGCAGGAAGTTTTGTACGGCTAGAAATCCCCTATGTGAAGAATGTGTTTTAAACAGTATTTGCAGGTATTTCACGATGAAGGGCGAT
>DAOWMA010000253.1 GCA_030643345.1 Spirochaetaceae bacterium | reverse complement strand
ACCTGTTGATTCTTTAAACAGATGTTCCAAATGATATTTACTAACCGCAAATTCTTTGCTGAGAAAGTCCAGATTCAGATCTTTTTGCAGATTGGCGTAAACATATTTCATTATTGGTTTGATCCTGGCATACTTTTTATCCTCTACAGATGGCAGCAGAGGTTTTGAATGCCTGGCAAAAGAGTTGACCATTAAGAGGATTTCCGTAAGATATAATTTTTTATATATCTCCTGGCCGTAACCGTCCGGATGTTTAAAGCAGTTTTCAATTTTCCTGGTGAGAGTCAGAATTTCATTAAAAACTTCTTCGCCTGGATGATACTGAGGTGAAAAGTCAGATCTCCTCTCCAGATAACATTCCAGTAAATCTGTCTGTCCTGTTGAAAGGTCCTGGATATAGCTGGGCCAGAAATGGAAAATATATCGCTCTACTACTTCTTTCCCGGAAAGCTTAATTTTATGCAGGTCCAGATTGTTAAGAAGAAATATATCACCCGGATGAATTTTAAATAGCTGGTCTTCAAGTACAATAACTCCTCCTCCGGAAAGGAACAGGCTTAGTTCAAAATAATCATGAAAATGATAACTTTTCATTCCATAATCTAACTCATTGTGATAATCCAGAGTAAAAACTTTTGTTCTTATGTCTTTATAGAAATCCTTCCCGTCCATAATTTAATTATTACTAAAATCTTAATAAAGTAAAGAATAATACGCAAGATATGCACATTATTTAGCAAATTATCGAAAGAATGTTCTTAATTATGATAGTACTATTAAGATCATTCGGAACAATGCAATAGTATAGTTTCTGTCCGCCAATACAAAAAAAGTCATGGAGGTCAATGAATGGCTACTAGTGTACAGGTTAAAAATGTTACTAAACGCTATGGTAAATTTTTTGCAAACAATAATATCTCTCTCACAATTAATGAAGGAGAATTTGTTTCTCTGCTGGGACCAAGTGGTTGTGGTAAAACTACACTTCTTTCACTAATTCTTGGAATTGCAGATGTAACATCCGGTGATATATATTTCAATGAACAGAAAATTGATGATATTCCCATTCATAAACGGGATGTAGGTATGGTTTTTCAGAACTATGCTCTTTTTCCCCATATGAATGTTTTCGATAATATTGCATTTGGACTTAAAATGCGCAAGATCTCAAAATCAGAGATCAAAACAAGAGTTGAACAGGCATTAAACAGTGTTCAACTGGAAGATTTAGGAAAACGATTTCCTAACACCTTATCAGGAGGACAGCAGCAGCGTGTTGCTTTTGCCCGGGCCATTGTCGTAAATCCGAAAGTACTGCTTTTGGATGAGCCTTTATCTAATCTGGATGCCAAACTTAGAGAGGAAATGCGCTTTGAATTAAAAAAATTGCATAAGAGACTGGGAATTACTACAATTTATGTAACCCATGACCAGGTCGAGGCTTTATCCCTCTCTACCAGAATTGCTGTCATGAAAGACGGACTGATTCAACAGTATGGAACACCTCTGGAAATATTTCTGGATCCAGCAAATACATTTGTAGCCGGCTTTGTCGGTTTTGCCAATTTTCTGATGGGTACAATAATCGAACGACAGGATAACCTTATTTTATTTAAAGATTCCAGATACGGTTATCAGTTAAAAATTGATATCAGTGAACATAAGGAAATTGATTCCTTTAATTTAGGTGATACTGTAACCATAACAATCAAACCGGAAAATATTCAGCTGCTTCATGGCATCGAAGATGCCAGAGGTGAAAATATTTTCCATTGCAAAGTTAACGTTAGTGATTATACCGGCTCAGTCACCAGATACGAATTGAATACAGAACAGGGATATACTATCCAGGTTAGTGAAATTGGATACAGTGAATATCAATCCGGCACAGAGATTCTTGCTGTTTTCCCAACAGAGAAAATATCTCTTATCAAAGGCGGAAATTAATAATGGAACAGCAGATAAAAAAAGGTGACTACTTATTATTACTGCCATCAGCAATTCCCATTACAATACTGTTTATTCTGCCTCTTCTTTATTCCCTATCTTTGATATTCACTACACCGGTTTATGATGAATTGGGTAAAGAAATTTATTCTGATTCGAATTATGAATACCACTATAAAGGAGAAATAAACCGCTATCGGCAATACAACCCGGAAACAAATGAATATACAGGAAATGATTTACGTCCATACGATATAAAATCCAGGTCTGAAATTTATAAACAGGTGAAAACCTGGGGATTTCAGAACATAAAAACTTTCTTTATGACAAAACGATACAGGGTTACAATATTAAATACCTTCCGGCTGGTTATTCCAGCATCTCTTGTCCAGTTCCTCCTGGCTTTCTCGATGGCATACTATCTACGGAAAAAAATCAGAGGGAAATTTTTTCTGACAACGATGATAATTTTCCCCCTTACTCTCGGTTCTCTGATAATAGCTTCCGGTATGACTAACTTATTTCGGACCAGCGGCTGGTTTAATCTTTTTCTGTTGAAAGTTGGATTGATTGAGAACCCTATTGTCATTCTTTATACATATTGGGGTACATTTATTGCTATTACAATTGGAGGTACAGCCTTTCTTTTCTCTGGATTTCTGGCAATATGTGAACAATTCGATCCAAATCTTGAAGTTGCTGCTCTAACTCTGGGGGCCAACAGGTTTAAGACTTTTCTCCTTATTTTTTTACCACTCACAATGCCTTCGCTACTGGGAATTTTTTCCCTGGGAACTGTCCTTATGCTAGGGCTGTATCCATCTGCTGTCCTTGTAGGAGATCCTGTTAATACTACCAGGGTATTTGCTGTTGCTGCCTTTGAGGAGTTCCAGCAGGCATTTAATTATAACATGGCCGCCACTGTTTCTCTTGTTTTAACTCTTTCGCAGGTTGTTGTGCTTATAGTACTCGGCCGAATAAGGCGCTTATTTTATATCGGTTTTGGTGGAACATTTAAATAGTAGGTGGATAATGAATAAACAAATAAATAAATTTTTGGTAGATTTACCTTTTATAATGATTATATCCCTTTTTCTACTTACGGTTATGGGAATAACAGTTACAGTGGTATTGGGAGCTTTTTCTCATTCATGGGTAGGAACAGTTCTGCCTTCAGACTGGACTTTTTATAATATAATGCATGCCTGGTCATTTTATGAGATAGGTCGCTACTATATTGTTTCCCTTAAGATTGTAGTAATGGCTACTTTCCTGTCTCTGGTATGTGCAATCCCAACAGGCTATATTTTAGCCAGAAAAAACTTTGCCATTAAAGGACTGCTTGAAAAATTTTTCAAACTGCCCATTCTCCTGCCTGAACTTCTTATTGGCATTCCTCTGGCCTCTTTGTTCTACTCAATTGGACTTGCTGAAACTTACGCCGGTGTAGTTCTGGTCCTAATGGTCATTGGAATCCCTTTCGGACTTTCGATCATGATTCCTTTCATGGAAGCAATGGACAGCCGGGTTGAGATTGCCGCTCAGACACTGGGAGCAAATAAACTGGTTGTAATAACACGTATAGTTATCCCCCAATTGATTCCCGGAATTACCACTACATTGATCAATGTGTTTGTCAGATTATTTGCAAACTATGCATTGGTTCTTCTGTTAGGCGGACCTGGGACATACACACTTACAATTAAGGTATTTAGTACATTAGCCAATGCCCGGTCGGAATCTCAGGGTTTACTGAATGCACTTACGGTATATTACATGATTCCGATGCTTGGTTTTACTTCCCTGTCTCTGGTATTACAGAATGTGCTGAAAAAAAGATTTGGATCAAAATAGTGAGTAAGTACAGTGAAATCACAGTCAGTATTGACTGTAGAAATATTAGGAGGAGATATGAAAAGATTTAGTAAAGGGATACTGGTTATTATGCTGGTATTACTGGTCCCTGTTTTCATTATGGCAGGTGGGCAGAAGGAAGGAGAAGCTGTTGAAAAAAGAGTTTTTACAATTTTCAACACTGTCGGTATGGGGGAGTATTATGATGCGGTTTTAATTCCTGCATTCGAATCTGCCTATGGCGACAAATATGAGATTTATTATGAATCAATCGGCTGGCAGGACGTTATTGCCAAAATT
>DAOWMA010000014.1 GCA_030643345.1 Spirochaetaceae bacterium | reverse complement strand
TAGGATGAAGAGTACCATCTTTTGCTTCCATACCCTCAATAGTAATAATTTCTTTGCCAATAACTTTTTTCAGCTTAAGTACACAGGAACGCTTCGCACTGCCGTCAATCAACACAGTACAGGCCCCGCATACCCCTATATTACATCCATTCTTTGTACCTGTCAGATCCAGTTTATTTCTAAGATAATCAATCAGTGACATTTCAAGATCAGAATTGGGAATTTCGTGAACTTTTCCATTTACTGTAATTTCATTCATACAAAGACTCCTTCCAGCCAATACTATAACACATTTGTGCAAAATGAAAGATATAATTCATGTATAAAGCAAATAAACTACTTATCTATTTATTTTATCTCAATAATAGAACCTTTTTTTTATCTTTTACTAAATAAAACAAAAATAAGACTTGACTTACAAGAATAGTATTGTATACTGATTGAAATATTTTTTAAAGAGTAATTTGTGATGAGGGTTTATTTTCAGTGTATGGCTATATTGCGTATATTCTGGAAACAATCACAACGCAAATAGCTCTAAAGGAGCAGATTTATGAGTGATTCGGCAGAAAAAAGAATTTCTACGGATATGATTTTCAATCTCAATGACAATCCACCTGCAATTCAGGCCTTCCTTGCTGCACTACAGCATATGATGGCAATTTTTGTTGGTATTATTACCCCGCCGTTAATTATTGGCGGAGCCCTGGGGCTGCCTCCGGACATGAAAGCATATATTATCAATATGGCTCTCTTTGTTTCCGGTCTTGCAACCTTTATTCAGGTTAAGAAATTTGGACCTATTGGTTCCGGTCTCTTAAGTATTCAGGGAACAAGTTTTACATTCCTGAGTCTCTCAATTGGTATTGGCTTTTCCGTACTTAATAACGGTGGTACTCCAGGACAGGCACTTGGTACTATCTTTGGTGTTGCTTTGATAACATCCCCTGTAGAAATGATCTTCTCAAGATTTATCCCGGCATTAAAGAAAATTATCACACCGCTTGTCAGTGGTATTCTTGTAACTCTTATCGGAATGTCCCTTATTAGAGTAGGTATTACAGATATTGGCGGCGGCCAGTGGCTTCTGGATAATAAACCGGAATTTTTTGCAGGTCCAAACAACCTTATGCTGGCAGCTATTGTACTTATTACAATTATACTCTTTAACAGAAGCCAGAATAAGTGGCTCAGAATGAGTGCAATTGTTGTAGGATTAGTTGTTGGATATATTGTTGCAGCAGCAATGGGTCTTGTAAATTTCGGCAAGATCGGTTCATTGAGCATTATTACTGCTCCCATCCCCTTCAAATTCGGATTTTATATAAGCTGGGGACATGTTATTCCAATGGCTTTGCTTTATCTTATTACTACAGTAGAGTCTATCGGTGACCTTACAGCAACTTCTATGATTTCCGGGGAACCCATTGAAGGAGATCTATATGTTGAACGTATTTCCGGCGGTGTACTGGGAGATGGTGTAAACTCCGCTCTTGCAGCAGTTTTCAACTCCTTTCCAAATACAACCTTCAGCCAGAATAACGGAGTTATTCAGATGACCGGTGTAGCAAGTAGAAAAGTAGGATTTTGGATTGCTGGTCTTCTGGTTCTTTTTGGACTGTTCCCGATAGTCGGCGGAATATTCTCAATTATTCCCAACTCGGTTCTTGGGGGTGCAACTATTATAATGTTTGGTACAGTTGCAGCAGCCGGTATAAAAATAATTGCAAGCAGTATTATTGACCGAAGAGGAGTTATTATTATGGCTATCTCTTTTGGCCTTGGTATGGGAGTCGCATTCAGACCTGAAATTCTCTCTCATACACCAGCAATCGTACAGCAGATTTTTGGTTCTGCAATAACAACCGGTGGTCTTACAGCTATTTTATTAAATATCGTTCTTCCAGGATCACTCAAAAAACAATCCCCAGGAAACAACCCTATGGGTGATATGGGATAAGATTTAATCTGTATATTTAATTGCAGTATTTTGAGCTGTCCTTATAAGGACAGCTTTTTCATTTCCAATGACTTTTATCAGTACTTATACCGGATTTACAATAATGATGGCATTGTGGGGAGCAGGTTTTGGAGGTTTCCGGCTAATGATGACACCTGCTATGGCGGATGTTATCGATGAAGTTGTACTTAGTAAAAAAAGAAGGGACAATGGTGTACTCCTCGGTTTCAGGGCCTTTTTCGGCCGTCTTTCCTGGGCAGTTCAGGCTTCTTCATTCTGGCTTATTCACAGTCTGACGGGCTTTAATACAGATCCTCACAGTGCATCTGCTGTTTTTGGTATTCATGTTCATATGGGCCTGCTGCCTTCAATTCTGGTTTTAACTGGAGTGTTAATTTTCTGGAAAATGAACACCCTGAATGCTGAGAAAATGGGAAATATCCGGAAGGAACTGGAGCAGATAAACCTTTAATACTGCAAGTTTCTGTAAATAAGCAAACTGGATCCAAACAAAGCTATTTGCGCTGTGCTTTTTTTCTTTTTTTCACCTTGCGTGCACTCTCTTTTGGTATTACTATTAAAGAGAAGGAGAACTAAAATGTTAGATGAAGCAATTAATTGTAATTCTCTGGAATGGCAGGACGCAGGTGAACCTTACTACAAGGGGACTCAGATTAAGATCCTTAGAGAAGATAAAGACGGGCGCTGTGTAATCCTGAAACTCCCCAAGGGCTTTCGCATGGAGGGACATACTCATATTCATGAAGAACAACACTTTATCCTTAAAGGTCAATATGAGATGAATGAGCAGGTTTTCAGTCAGGGGACTTATCAACTTATCCATACCAATATGACCCATGGACCTTTTACTTCCAGGACCGGTGCAGAAGTGCTCATCATCTGGCAGTAAATTCTTAATATCCTGAAGCTGCTGCCATTATGGTATCAGGCTTTAAGCGCCAGATTAACTCTGGCTGTTTTTACCATCAGTTGTTCATTGAAACCTTCCCGATAAAGGGAAGATTCCGGTGTTTTTGAGCGTAATCTATTCCATACCCTATTACAAAAACATCGGGTATTTCAAACCCAACGTATTTTACATCTACAGATACTTCTCTACGTTCCGGTTTATCAAGAAGAGTACAAATTTCAAGAGATGCAGGAGATTTCAATCGCAGATATTCCTCCACCTTTTCCAGTGTGTAACCTGTATCAATTATATCTTCGATAATAATAACATTTTTATCTTTTATATCTTCCTCAAGGTCCTTATTTATCCTTACTTCCCGGGAAGACTCCATAGAATTACCGTAACTGGAAACAACCATAAAATCTATTTTTGCCTCTAAATTTATCTCTCTGGCAAGATCAGCAAGGAAAACAACAGAGCCACGCAGGAGTCCAACAAGGATAATATCCCCCTTCCCCTTATAATCCTTCTCAATTTCTGCTCCAAGCTCTCTAACCCGGTCCTTTATCTTTTTTTCTGATATAAGTTCATCAATTTTATAACCCATTATTTAATTCTCCATTGGATGCATTGGCGAGCAGGGACGAAGTCCCGACCAGCCTTTTGATAAAATTAAGAGATTCAATAAAAAGCTGCTCTATCCATGGTATTCCCTGAAAAGTATGATCCGCTTCATCAACAAGAACAAGATCAGCTCTATCACCAAATAACTGTAGATAGCCTTTAGAAACTGCAACTGGAACAACTGTATCCCCTGTACCATGGACTATCAAAGCTTTCCCTGTGTATGCTGCTGTTTTTTCAAAAACGTTGACCTGTCGAGCATCTTCAATAAACGTCTCTCCAAGTCGAAGTCCGCTGATATCCATTATATCATCAGTAATTTCACCACTTTCAATCTTTTCTTCTCTTTTCTCTATAAATAAACGCATTTCACCGGCAGGAGCCCATAAGACAAGTCCTGACAGTTCAGAAGATCGTATTCCAGCAAGATAACCTGCTAATGCACCTCCCATACTCAAACCCAGTAGAATAATATTATGTTCATCAATAACATCGAGATTCTTAAAATAATCCATTATTAAGGAAGCCTGTTTTACTTCATTTGAAAAAGTCATATCCGTAAAACTTCCATCACTCTCACCACTACCCAGAAAGTCAAACCTAACACTGGCAATACCATGATCAGCAAGAAGTCTGGAAAATCGCACAAACATAAATCCAGGCTCCATCCTGTCACCACTGAATCCATGATAAAGAATAACACCAGGATATTTGTCGCCTTCAGCATTGTCAGGAAGATGGAGCATACCTCTTAAAGTTCCTTTTCCCGTTTTTAATTCAACATATCTCTCCACGATATTCCTCCAAGGTTAAAACTTTAACATATGCATACTGATTATTATAGTCATTAAAAACTAAAATATTATTGCACCATTCATGTAAAAAATGTATTCTCCTCGCATAATAGTTTTCGGAGGATTAGATGAATAAGTATGAAGCTCTTCTAAAATCAAAAATGGAAGAACACAGTTTTAACAAACTTACCGCCCTGGGTAATGATAAAGTGATGGATTTTGTAGGTCAATTTATAGAACATTGTGAACCGGATACAGTTTATGTATGTGATGACAGCGTCAGTGACGAAGATTATATTAGAAAAGTCGCTCTCGAAAAGAAGGAAGAATTCCCGCTTGCAAAAAATGGACAGACAATCCATTGGGACAGCTATGGCGATCAGGCCAGAGATAAAAGAAATACAAGATACCTTGTGTATAAAGAAAATCTTGAAAAAATGCATTCTCTTAATTCTCTTGAATTTGAAGAAGGTATGAAAGAAATTATGGGAATTGCTAAAGGTATTATGAAGGGGAAGGATGCCGTTATTAAATTTTTCTGTGAGGGACCGGCCCACAGTGAGTTTACCATGCCTTGTGTACAGTTTACAGACTCCTGGTATGTAGCACATTCCGAATCCATTTTATACCGTCCAGGGTATGCTCACTTTAAAGATATGGGTAAAGATGATGACTTTTTTCGTTTTATCCACTCTGCAGGAGAATTGGATAACAGGAACTGCAGTATAAATATTGATAAGCGAAGAATATATATGGATACACAGAATGACATTGTCTACTCCATGAATAATCAGTATGCCGGTAATTCAATTGGTCTTAAGAAACACTCCATGAGGCTTGCAATAAGTAAATCAGGCAGGGAAGGATGGCTGTGCGAACACATGTTTGTTATGGCATGTATCAATGAAGATAAGGGAAGAAGGACATACTTTACAGGAGCCTACCCTTCCGGATGCGGAAAAACCTCTACAGCAATGATTCCCGGCGAAGAGGTTGTGGGAGATGATATTGCATATTTTCGTAATATTGATGGCGAATTCAGAGCTGTAAACGTAGAACAGGGGATATTTGGTATTATCAAGGATGTTAATTCCAATGATGATCCTGTAATTTTTGACAATTTGATGATTCCTCAGGAGCTTATTTTTTCCAATGTCTTGCAGGATCAGGATAATAATCCACACTGGCTTGGAAGTGGTCTGGATGCACCGGATAAGGGGAATAACCACTCAGGATATGACTGGTACAAAGGTAAACAGGATGACACAGGCAAAGAGATTGGGATTGCTCATGGGAATGCAAGATACACCATGAGACTCGATTACCTGCATAATTTTGATAAAGCCGGGTTCGAAGACACAAAGGGTGTTAGAGTACAGGGAATTCTCTATGGGGGCAGGGATTCGGATATTACCGTACCGGTAGAAGAATCTCCTTCCTGGGAAGACGGTATCATTCTTAAAGCCTGTACC
Source organism: Spirochaetaceae bacterium (assembly GCA_030643345.1). Taxonomy (GTDB): domain Bacteria; phylum Spirochaetota; class Spirochaetia; order B11-G9; family B11-G9; genus JAJRQE01. The sequence continues at coordinate 7,881 of DAOWMA010000014.1, read as the reverse complement.
CTGGAATCCGAAACAACATCTGCAACCCTGGGAGCAGAGGGTGTACGTAATCCATCTCCCATGGCAAACATGGACTTCGTATCCTACCCCCTTGGAGAATACACAGATAATAATGTCAACTTTGGAAAAAAAATAGAAAATGCTCCAAAGATATTCTCCACTAACTATTTCTTAAAAGATGAAAATGGCGAATTCTGTAATAGTAAGCTCGCAAAAAAGGTTTGGCTTCACTGGGCTGAAGGCAGAATACATGGAGAATATGATTCTATTGATACACCTATGGGTAAAATTCCAAAATATGAAGATGTAAAAGTACTGTTTAAAAAGTTTCTGGATGAAAACTATACTGAAAAAGAATATAACTATCAGTTTAGTTTCCGATGCATTAACTGGATTGCCAAACTGGAAAGATCAAAGGTATTCTTCATGAAAATGGATGAAAAAACACCTATGTACATATTCAAAAAATGGGATGATACTATAAGTAAAATCAGCAGCATAATGGATAAATATGGAGATGTTATTAAACCTGGTGATTATAAGGGTTAATAAAACATTTTCATAAATATTGCACTATTTTAATAAAAAACGTATGCTGGTGATTAGTCACTCTAAAAATCTCAAGTGAGGTAAATATGTTAAATTATTCTAAAACAGAACAAGTTAAGGATGATTCTGATCTTAAGATGCTTCAGTATATAAATTTCAAGCTGGCAGCTATGGGAATGCCATATTTTTATAATCTTGAAAAAAACCACATGGCGGCGGACGAAGAGCAGGGTGAAATATCAACAAGAAACTTTATTGATATAGCAAGTAATCTTATTCAAAATTACAATGAAAAAACAAGACTCCTACCGGATTATTTGTGCGCTGCAGACAGAAGAATTAATGGCTTTCTTAAACGCTACTTTTATGGAATAGGTGAAGAAATTGTAAATATTCCTACAGGGACTTTTGTTCTGGACAGGGCAGGACTTGCAAGACATATGAGTCTTCCCCCGGACAGGAATGAATATATTAATAATTACATTTCATCATACAGGATAAAACAAGGAGTGCTGCATAACCCCAAGCATGATAGAAGAACTACTATTGGCACTTTTCATATTGTAGCTGATGGGCTGCCTGTACCTGCTGACAAAAAGGAAGTCCCCAGAATTGCGTTTGCAAGACTTCTGAAAGAAGCAGTTAATCCACCGGAGGAACTATTAACATTACCTTTCACAGCATCACAAAAGGAACAGGCAAAACTTTTTACCTCTGTTTTAATGAAACCACCTGTTTCTCCTGAAGTCCCGGGAATTATATCTGAAAAAAGGATGGAAATAAGATTTTTCGCTCCTTCATCCCTTATTAGTAACATTGATTTTGTTGAATCTATTTTTGGAAATGCCGGAGATCCGGGTCTTATTGAGAATGACTCTGCCCTGGATGTTGATGGATGGAGCGGCCATACAGGTTGTATTATACTTGCTCCGAATATACTTTCGTGCACAAAAAAAGGACTTGGCCTACCCCACTACGACGATGCGACTGCCAGAGAAAGAAAAGATGGTATGTGCTGGAAAGACGATATTGAGCTTTATAACGATGGACAGCCTTTTAAAATTTCCTGTAGAAACAGTGATGGAGTTGTTGTAACTATTCTTGCTGACAACTATTTTGGCTATACCAAGAAGGAAGTGAAGACCCAGATATCATATTCCGCAAATCTTCTTGGACTTTCAGAAGAGGAACATGCAGGAGGAGCTCTTGTTTTTCCCAGAAGAAATCTTGGCGAAAATTATTTTCCTACTGTTAAAGACCATAATTTTGAAGAAATAAAAAAAGATTTCCAGGATATCATGGACCTTTACCCTGAAAACTATGGTGTAGACAAAAAATTTCCCGATATTACATATTTACCTGAAAATATTGAGGTTAATCTATATAAACAGGAAATAAAATGGGAATATAAAGGGAAGTATAGATCTTTGAGACTCCTCCCTGAAAAAACTTATATTCTTCCGGATGGAAGCAAGCTCCATATGGAAAAACATCCTGAAGCCCCTGTATGGCGTCTTATTGGAACTCATTACAGAGGAACCTTCTGTCACAAACCTTCTACAGTTTCCGGTGGTGGAAAATCTGAAATTTCAAAATCTCTTCTTAACTCAATAATCTATGATACTTTCTATATTAATAATCTAAAAGAAGATTTTAAAATAGTTGATAAACTGTTTAATTATGACTACAAAGGAAGGTGGATAAATGACAGTAAAAGAACCAGACCTTCAAGAAAATTTTTAAGTGAACGCAGATCATTAGGTTCTGTAATTAAACTTTTAAATACCTCAACACACTATACTGATGAATATAATTCTTTTATTGAAGCCATTCCAAATAGAGTAAAAGCACTGGCCCTGTATATAAAAGGATTTCATAGAATAGAGTGGGGAAATGAGTGGAGGGACCATTTCAGTGTAAGAATAATAAACGGTAAAGAGGGGAATGCTCTCCGATTTGATGGAAGAATGATCACTGCCGGTTATTTAAGAGTAGGTTTTGCTCCTGACAATATGTGGTATGTACATAAGTTAAGAACAGACTTTATAGCTGCCGAAAAACTTCAGCAGGAGGATGATATATCAGTCTCAATTACAATTGATTCAGGTAAACTCGAAGGAATCAAAGAATACCTTAAGGGTAATAGTGTAAAACTTGTTAAAAATTGTGAATTTAATCTTTTTCAAAGACCTGATGAAGCTATAAACAGGGGTTATGATATTGAAGCCGAAAAAGATCTTGCCGGAAAAAACAATTTTATATCAAACTATGAACCACTTACAACAGAAAATGCAAAAGAGTTAATTGAAAATTCAATTAGTTTTGATGAATATACCGAACCAATACAAAAGATGATCAGAGAAGGAGCAGAGGCAGATGAGGGAATGTGGTTTATATCACCTTCTCACCCCAGAAAACTTCCAGGTGGTGTTAGTACTAACCCCAGATATCTTCAGACAAGACCGGATATTACAGACCCTGAATCATACTACAGAGGAGAAATCGGGTCCAGATTTGCAAGTAAAATACCAATGTCCAAACCATTTTATCTACCGGTTGATGCAGTTCTTCCATCCAGAAGAAATAACAGCCCGGATAAAGAGAAGGGAATAATCGGGCTAAGTGTCTACAACCCCATACACTATCAGGAATTGCCGGAACTTTTCATGGATTTTATATGCAGTTTGTCAGGGAAATCTCCATCAACAACCGGTGCAGGGAGTGAAGGTGCACTTACAAAGGGACCGTTTAATATGCTCTCGGCAGTAACAGACCTAAACAATGCACTCCTTTCTTTTATACTTACAGGCTATTCAGGATTTACCTCTGTTGCCGGTAATATTGGAAGCAGAACCAGGTTTGCACATGATATCAGTATTCTTGTTCCCGAAATCTGGAGCCGACTGGAACCTGAAGAAAGAGTTCCGGATAGACTGATAAAAGAAGGTTCTTTTGAAAAAATAGAAGACATGGAATGGAAAGGTAAAAAAATACTAACCAGCCGACTGGGATACAGAATGACAGAAACATTCCTATTCAACTACATGGGAAGAATATTTGATGAACCTCATGCAGTATTTAATAATGAGATGCTGAAACCGGAAACACAGGATATGGGTGCCTTTGCAGAGGGAATTATTCATATAATTGAGAGCCAGAAAAAGGTTGCCCTTGTTTACTTCGAAGATGGAAGTATAGAATCTGCAATACCACCTATTAAAGCCCTTTTCCATATTATGGCATATGACAGTTATGAGGGAAAGGATATCAATGCTCCCGAAATAAGGAACCTGTTCAGCAAAGAATATGTTATTAATAGTGACTGGTACAAGGACAGATTACAAAGAAAGCAAAAAAGAGATATTGCGCACAATAAGAAAATAATTAGTTATCTTGAATCTTTTATGATGATAAAGGAAAATCTTGTGCTCGCTGAAAAGTTAAACATTGAAAACAGGCTTAAAAAATGCAAAGCTAATCTTAAAGAGGCAAGTTCTATTAATTATCTGACCTTCCTTGAGGGGACAATCGGATTGGATCCTGTTTACGGTATGGAATAGAATTAAAATGATACTGGAGCTGTCCATTTACCAGGGCAGTTCTTTTTACTTTTTGAATTGATTCATTCTACTCCCGATTATATTTATTTACCAAATTGTATTTAGAATATCTGATTTTAATAAGTTTTTATCTTCCGTTAACAATAATGAATTAGTAAATATTGCAGTTGCGGCAATTAACCTGTCTGCTGGATCAGCATTTATCTCTTTTGGAAAGTTTGTGGAAAGCCCGGCAATTTCCGGTGTAATTGGTTGGATTATATACTTATTCGAAGCTTTGATCAGATCTATAAATTCCAGATAACTTGCTTCAATCTCAATACGACCTTTTTTTACCAGCATTGCAATTTCCCATAAAGAAATATCACAGATTATAATACCATCTGAATTATTAGCTTTGGATATTTCCTGTTTTGCTGTTTCACTAAGCATTTCAGGTTTTAACGCATCCCAGATTATTACATGAGTATCAATGGTAATCACTTGATATCTGCTTCCCAGTTCTCTTCAACAGGTGAAAGAACATCATAAACTTTTGCATTTTCACGAAGGATATCCAGTTTTTCTCTGGCTAAAGTTTTCGTATAATCCGGAGGGACCAGTTTGGCAACAATTTTCCCTCTGGAAGTAATATCTAGTGAAGCCCCATGTTCTATCTGTTTAAGAACTTTCATTAAATTGGCTCTAAAATCACTTACTGCTATAGATTCCATTATAATGTCCCCTGTCTGTACAGTTTAAATGTACAACCATCTTTAGTATATGTCAATCAGTTTACCAGAAAAAGTAAATGTAAAAAAACGTTAGGGATAGTAGCGAAAATCCCGCACCGTGGGTGTATGCGGCTGTACAGACGCAAGATCTTGCGTCTGTACGAACCAAGACAAAATGTGGTCTCGTTAAACAATCCGGGAGGAATTGCAGCGGATAGCCCGGCCCTGTAGGGACAGGTCGCAACCTGTCCCTACAGGGCAACACCCAAAAAAAACCGGTCTATACAACAAAGTCTACAGCACTCGTTTCGCTTCCTTTACAAGAAGTTCCATAAGTTTTTCTGAGGGATTCCTTACCTTTGCAAGAAAAATCATTGCTGCAATAACGTATGGTTTGTAGCTTGCTTCTTTGTACATTGGAACTCTGTATCTTTCAAATACAGATGCCGCAACTTCGCCCTGCTTACAGCTTACATCTGTAATATCCGCAGGAAGACAGTGCATATAGAGAGCTTTACCATTTTTAGTTGTAGCCATTAGTTCTTCCGTAGTTTCCCAGTCCATGTGTTTTGCATTCTGGGCAAGAAGATCTTTTTCCAGTGCTGCAATACCTGCATCATCCCCATCAGCATAGAGATTTGTTCTCTTTTCCATTGCTGCAAAAGGAGCCCAGCTCTTTGGATAGACAACATCAGCATCCTTGAATGCTTCGGCCATACTGTTGGATTTCACAAACTTTCCGCCGGACCTTTCTGCATTAATCCTTGCCACCTCTTCAACCTCAGGCATAATTTCATAGCCTTTTGGATGAGCAAGATGAACTTCAGCTCCAAATCTTGTCATAAGCCCTACAATTCCCTGAGGGACAGAAAGAGGCTTACCATAAGATGGAGAATATGCCCAGCTCATAGCAATTTTTTTGCCCTTAAGATTCTCAATACCACCAAAATGATTAATCAAATGAAGAGCATCTGACATACTCTGTGTTGGATGATCGATGTCACACTGAAGGTTAACCAATGTTGGTCGTTGTTCCAGAACTCCATCCCTATAGCCAGCTTCTACAGAATCTGCTACTTCTTTCATATAGGTGTGCCCCTTACCGATATACATATCATCTCTGATACCGATAACATCTGCCATAAAGGAAATCATGTTTGCTGTTTCCCGAATTGTTTCACCGTGAGCAACCTGTGACTTTGATTCATCCAGGACCTGTTCCTCAAGACCAAGCATGTTGCATGCACTTGCATAGCTGAATCTTGTTCTTGTTGACTGGTCTCTGAAAAGGGAGATTCCAAGACCGCTGTCAAATATTCTTGTTGAGATGTTTCTTTCTCTCATTGCACGGAGGGTATCTGCAACAGCAAATGTTCCTTTAAGTTCATCGAGAGTTTTTTCCCATGTAAGGAAAAAGTCGTTGCTGTACATGTTTTTTGTGTTTAATCTTCCGAGAGATCTTATCATCTCTTCGATTCTTATTTTGTCCATTTGTTCTCCTTTGGTGGGGGCGATTCATGAATCGCCCTTACATTATATCTTTCCCAACTCCTGCAGTATCTTTTCCGGTGTTATGGGCCAGGATCTCATCCAGACTCCTACGGCATCGTGTATTGCATTTGCAATTACCGGTGCAGCACCGTTTGTGGCGATTTCGGATATGGATTTTGCACCATATGGACCAAAGGGGTCGTCTGTATAGACTAACTTAACCTGGAAATCTTCGGGTACATCGCCGATCATAGGCACACCGTAGCTTCGCAAGTCGGTATTAACTGCATGCCCCTCACTATCGTAGACCAGGCCTTCATACAAAGTGTGGCCGATGGATTTTAATACACCGCCGAATATCTGTCCCTGAGCCAATTCAGGATTTATAGGCATACCGGCATCCTGCAATGCATAGTATTTCTGAATTTTTATTGCTCCGGTTCTTGTGTTTACAGCCACCTGGGCAAAGTGTGCACCATAAGGGAAGGCTGCGTCGTCAGTTGTAAAATGTCCATTGCCAATTAGCTGACCCTGTCCCTCACCTGCCTGAGTATGCCATGCAAGTTTTGCATATGTAAGTTCACCTTTTTTCCCAACAACTTTACCAGGATACTCAATCTTTAAATCTTCCACTGGTTCTTCCAATATCACCGAGGCTGCCCCAAGCATCTTAACCTTTATATCCTTAGCTGCAAGAAGGGCTGCACTTCCGGAAAAATATGTACCACTCGAAGCATAAGCTCCTGTATCGAATGGTGTATTATCAGTATCCCCGGATAGAATAGAAACATTGTCCATTTCTGTCTGAAGAACCTCTGAAGCCATCTTTACGCTTACTGTATCCAGTCCTGTTCCAAGGTCAGCACCACCGGAAAAAAGCATAAAAGTACCGTCACCAAGCATCTTGATTGTAGCATTTGACTGGTCAAGTCCCGGAAGTCCGGAACCTTGCTGTATAATAACAACACCCTTTCCAATCTTTATATCAGGATCATCGGAGACCTCTTTTTTACCCCACTCGATCATCTCAGTACCCTCTTTAAGAGCAGGGCCAAGACCACAGCTTTCTGCAGGAGCAGCAACACCTTCACGCCCTTCACCAAGGCACTTTAGTATTTCGAGCATAGATCCTTCGTGGACCCGGTTCAATTCAAGGAAATCTTTGGGATCCATTCCAAGTTCTTCAGCCAGCTCTGCCGCCGCCATCTGCATGGCATAAGAACCTTTCGGCGCACCGTATCCCTGATAAGCACCTGTAGGGGATGCATTTGTATAGTAGACATTTACATCAAACTTGAAGTTATCACACAGGAACAGTGGTAGAGACTTGGAACATGCGTTCATCGGGACCGTAAGCGCATGGGCACCATACGGCCCGGCATTTGCTTTAAGGTCCATATAAACGGCAGTAAGCCTGCCGTCTTTTTTTGCACCCAGTTTTACCTTAATTTTCATCGGTTTTCTGGTACTGCAGGACTCGAATTCCTCTTTTCTTGAGTACTGATGGAAAATGGTTCTCCCGGTTGTATATGTGGCATAGGCACATACCTCTTCAAGGAGAATATCCT
>DAOWMA010000295.1 GCA_030643345.1 Spirochaetaceae bacterium | reverse complement strand
GGAATGGAAATTTCCGGATCGGAACTTATGATAGATTCATTAAGACAAAAGGAGCTGTTGGACAGAGCGGGAGAGTCTCTGTGCACAGTAAGGATCTCTCTGGAAAACAATGTATCGCTGGATGCTGTTGCTATGGATTTAAAAGAGGCTTTAGACGCTCTTGGAGAGATAACAGGAGAAGTTACGAGTGAAGATATTTTGAATAATATTTTTGCAGGATTTTGTGTTGGGAAGTAATATGGATTATGATGTCATTGTAATAGGCGGTGGTCATGCAGGGATTGAAGCATCCCTGGCTACTGCAAGATTAAATTTTAGAACCTTATTGATAACACAGAGCCTTGATGCGATAGGTAGATTATCATGCAACCCTGCTATTGGAGGGCTCTCCAAAGGAAACATTGTCCGGGAAGTTGATGCTCTTGGCGGAGAGATGGCAAAGCTTATAGATGCCACAATGATACAGTTTCGTACTCTAAATAAAAGAAAGGGTCCGGCAGTTCAGGCTCCCAGAGCCCAGGCTGACAAATTTTCCTATAACAGACTGGCTAAAGAGACACTGGAGAATCAATCAAATCTTTATCTCTTTCAGGATACAGTAGTCGATATTATGATTGATTCTTCAGGAAGCTCGGTAACCGGAGTTATTACAGAAAGGGGAAACAGGATAACATCGAGGGCAGTTGTTCTTACAACCGGAACATTTATGGATGGAAAAATATTTATCGGTGAATATCAGGCTTCATCCGGTAGAATGGGAGAACCTGCTGCTGTTGGTCTTGGGGATTCTCTTCGCAGATTAGGGTTTACCCTCGGTCGTATGAAGACCGGTACACCTGCAAGAGTTGCTTCATCATCTCTTGATTATGATCGTATGGAGGAGCAGCCTGGAGATGATATTATGCTTCCTTTTTCGTTTTCAAATAAAATAATTACCCGTCCTTCTGTACCTTGTTATATAACTTTTACAAATGATAAAACTCACAAAATAATAGATGAAAATATGGCCAGATCTCCTCTTTACGGTGGTGATATTGTTGGTAAAGGACCACGATACTGCCCTTCTTTGGAAGATAAGGTTGTAAGATTTCCCGATAGAGAGAGACATCAAATATTTGTGGAACCTGAAGGAATAGGAAGTGAGGAGATGTATTTGAATGGAATATCATCTTCCCTCCCGGAAGATGTACAGCTGGATTTTCTTCACACAATTCCCGGCCTTGAGAATGTAGAGATAATGCGTCCGGCATATGCTGTTGAATATGACTATATGGATCCTACAGGGTTGTGTCCCTCTTTGGAGACTAAAAAACTTGCCGGCCTGTTTGTTGCCGGTCAGACAAATGGAACTTCCGGCTATGAAGAGGCAGCCTGTCAGGGGTTAATAGCCGGAATAAATGCCGCTATGAAACTGCAGAAAAAGGACCCCCTTATTCTTTCGAGAGATATAGCCTATACGGGAGTTTTGATAGATGATCTTGTTACTTTAGGGACAGAGGAACCATACAGGATGTTTACTTCCCGTGCGGAGTACAGGTTAAATCTGCGACATGACTCTGCAGATATCAGATTGACGCCGGAGGGGTATCGTGTTGGTCTCCAGAGTGAAGAAGTTATCGAAAGGTTAAATGATAAGATTAATGGTATCCAGGAGATCAAAACTTTACTTTCATCAAGGTATATGAATGAATCTGATTTATTGGATGCTCCTGAAGGGTTCTCTCTGCATTTGGGGAAGAGTTTAAGTCAGGTATTAAGAAACCCTGCCGTATCCATAGATCAACTATCAGAAATTGAGCCGGGTATAAAGGATTATCCAGGTGATTGGATTTCCCATACTGAGCTGGATATTAAGTATGAGGGATACATCAATCGCCAGATGAAGCAGGTTATTCGTTTCCGCAAGATGGAAAAGAAGGCAATTCCTTTAGACTTCGATTATGATGCTGTCGAAGGAATTTCGTCAGAATCCAGAGAAAAACTTAAAAAGATCAGACCTGTTTCTATAGGTCAGGCTTCCAGAATATCGGGGGTAAGGAATTCCGATATTGCAGTATTAATGGTACTGCTAAAAAGGAAACCCGTTGATGGATAGTTTTATTGTTCTTAAGGAGGGATTAGCCCGGTTGGGGATAGATTATTCTCAATCGCAGTTTGAAATGCTGAAACAATATATCAGCGAAATTGAACTCTGGAATAATAAGTATAAACTGGTTGCTGCTGTAGGTGAGCAGCTTGTAACAAGACATATTCTTGATTCCTTATCTGCAGTATCTGATCTTAATAAACTTGTATTTAATTCAGCTGCCGATGCGGGGTCCGGTGCAGGACTTCCGGGAATTCCTCTTGCTATCTTTTTCACTGATGTTACCTTTACACTTATTGAAAGATCAGGCAGACGTGTGGGCTTTCTTCGTAATATTATCAGTTTGCTTGGTTTGGGAGAACGGGTTAAAATTATTGAAAAAAATGTAGAAGAGGTTTCGGATAAATTTGATTTAGTTCTGTTTAGGGCTTTTCGGAATCTGTCTGATTATTATAAAATCCTGGAGAACATTACATCTCCAGGTGGTGTAATGTTTGCATATAAAGGAAAAAGAAAGAATGTAAATTTAGAGATATCGGCACTTGGAGAGGGTGTTAATGTTGATATCAAACCTATAACAGTACCCTTTTTGGATGAGGAAAGAAATTTTTGTATTTTTCGATTCTAAAAAAATTACTCTATCTTTTCCATCAGATCCATTAATTTTTGTTTTTCTATCAGATCAATTAATCTTGCTTCAACAAATCTGTGGGCTCCTTCGGTAAAGTCTCCTGCGGTTACACAGAATCCTCTGCCTGCTTTAACCTCTTTTGTTTTTGAGTAGAGATCTCTTAGAATAAATTCTCCTACCTGTCCTGTTGATCTGATATATCTGAAGAGTATTATATCATCCCACTTTTTTGTATTTACTTCAGTAAGTATATCTGCATATTGATCTTTTTGAACGGAGATATCTGTTATTTTAACTTTTGCCTGAGGGTAGAATATGGCAGAAAGCTTTCTGCATAGGGTTACAAAATCCGATGTTGGGGCTATAAGATAGGTTTGAAGATTCTTATTTTTATTAAGCTCATCGTATTTGTTTATCAGTGCAGGAACATCTTTATAATTTTGTATTTTGCTGTTGAGTTCTTTAAGCAGCCCAAGGGCTTTCCCAAGGTCCTGTTTTTTTAGATATGTGACGGCAAGGCTGTACTGGAGATCAGTTCTAATATCTTTGGACAGTGCTTCGTGGCGTAATCCAATTTCAAAGTCCATTATAGCCTGATCTTCCCTGTTTAGTTTAAGGTTGATTTTCCCTGCAAAGAGTGTAGCATTGGGTCCCATTACAGGATCCGGTCTAAGATGTGTGAATATTCGAAGGGCCTGCTCCTGCTGACCCAGAGAATTGTAGGCTTGTGCAAGTACAAAGAGTGACTCCTTGTCATCAGGTTCAATGTCGATAGTTTTTCGCAGCAGCAGTGCTGCTTCTTTTGGTTTTTTAAGATGAAACAGTGAATGACCCAGATACCGGGTACATAGATTGTGTTCCGGATTAACTTTTCTTGCTTTCAGGAGCAAAGAAGCAGCTTTTTCATATGATTTTTG
>DAOWMA010000343.1 GCA_030643345.1 Spirochaetaceae bacterium | reverse complement strand
ATTTACAGAAACAGTGGAATCAGTTGATCTGTCAAAAAGGCCCTTTAAAGTAAAGACATCTTCCAGAGAGATGGAAACAGCAACCGTCATTATTGCTACCGGTGCAATTGCAAGAAGAATGGGCGTTCCCAACGAGGATAAGTATTGGCAAAAGGGTATCTCTGCTTGTGCTGTTTGTGATGGGGCACTCCCTCTTTTTAGAAACCAGCCTCTTCTAGTTATTGGTGGCGGAGATACTGCAATGGAAGAAGCTATGCACCTGTCAAAATTTGGAAGTATGGTCTACATTGTTCATAGAAGGGATGAACTTAGGGCCTCAAAAGCAATGCAGGAGAGAGTTCTTGCCAACGGAAAAATAACAATTCTTTGGAATTCTGTTTTGCTTGATGTTGGTGGTTCTGAAGTTCTCGAGTATGTTCTTTTAAAAAATGTTAAAACAGGTGAAGAATTCAAGCAGGAGGCAAAGGGACTTTTTTATGCAGTCGGGCATACTCCAAACACTGCTTTTCTAGATGGTCAGCTTGACCTGGATGAAGCAGGTTATGTTATAACGGAGTCCGGTACCACAAATACCAATATCCCTGGTGTTTTTGCTGCAGGAGACGTACAGGATAAGGTTTATCGTCAGGCTGTTACATCCGCAGGCACTGGTTGTATGGCTGCTCTTGATGCAGGGAAATTCATGGTAGAAAATCCCCTATAACAAGCGATCTTTTTGTGATTATATGGTAGAGACGTAGTCTGGTCGTGCGCTTCGCTTACTGCTCGGCTATGCATCCTTAGCACGTTACGTCTCTACATAATTAGGGAGTTCTTCGTTGAATCAGGATCAAAGTAAATTAAATTTACTGATAATTTTAACTCTTCTTTTAAGTATAGTTTCTCTTTTTATTGAGCAGATGGAATTTTCCAGAAGCATCTTTCTTGTTTTGACTAATGTTATGGATTTTATGATTCTGGGTTTTCTTATTACAGAAGTTATTCTGGAATTCAGGCTTGCTGTCTATAAGACAATATATATAAGAAAGAATGTTTTTTCCCTTTTGTTTGTAGCAATTTTTATATTACTTTTTATTTACAATAAGGTCCTTTTACTTACTTCCGATAATCTTGAAGGTCCCGGGAGTGCAATGATTATTCTGATAATCAGGAACCTTTTTCTCCTTTTAAAGGTAATGAGCAGATTTAAGAGACTTGCATCTATTCTTGAAAGTATTCATGTTCACCCTGCACAAACTATCTTTATGAGTTTTCTATTGGTAATTCTGGGGGGAACTCTTCTTCTAATGATGCCCTTTACTGCTGCAGAAGGGAATGGACTTCCATTTCTTAATGCCTTGTTTACTTCAACTTCTGCAGTATGTGTTACCGGGCTTATTGTGGTGGATACTGCTGTTTATTTCAGTATCTGGGGGCAAATTATCATCCTAATCCTTATACAGATTGGCGGTCTGGGAATAATGATCCTTAGTTATTTTACTGTGTTTGTACTCCGAAGAGCTATGTCTGTTGAGGATAAAGTTCTTATCTCCTATATGCTCAGTGATGATGATATGAGCAGTATTTCCCGAACCATGAAATCTATTGTAGGGATTACTTTTCTTATTGAAGGTGCGGGAGCTTTAATACTGTTTGCAGGGTTTGTAAAAAATACAACCCTTGATACAGGGTCCCTGTTCTTTTATTCTATTTTTCATTCTGTTTCTGCATTTTGCAATGCGGGGTTTGCTCTCTTTCCTGACAGCCTTGAAGGGTTTAGCAGTAGTCTTATTCTTTCGGGAGGAGTAGCTTTATTGATAATTACCGGGGGTATAAGCTTTTCTGTTATAGCCAATTTAAGATCAGTAGTAAATGGGAAATTGGGAAGAAAAAAACAGAAAACTGCTAAGGGTCAATCCAGGTTAACTCTGAATACCAGGATAGTACTTTCTCTTAGCTCTGTACTCCTTCTATCCGGAACATTATTGTTTTATGCTTTGGAGCACGGCGGTTCATTAAGAAATATGAGTATTGGCAGTCAGTATCTTAATGCTTTTTTTCAATCGGTCACTTTGCGAACAGCTGGTTTTAATACAGTAGGCTTTGGCAGTCTTGCTCCTTCTATGCTGATAATAATGATGTTATTTATGTTTATAGGAGCGGCCTCGGGAAGTACAGCTGGTGGGATAAAGGTAAATACAGTTGCGGTTCTTGGTTCTGCAGTTAAATCTGCCTGGAAAAATGAAAAAGATGTTGTTCTTTTAAAACAGGCAATACCTTCTGAGTTGGTCCTCAAAGCTTTTATGATACTTCTTTTTGGAGTAGTTGCTGTTATTACAGGTACTTTTCTGCTGGCTGTTTCTGAGAATGCGCCTTTAGAGAATATAATGTTTGAAGTTGTTTCCGCCTTTGGAACTGTCGGTTTATCTACTGGGCTTACTTCGGGTCTAAGTAGTTTCGGCAGGTTTGTAATAATTATTTTGATGTTTATAGGACGTCTGGGTCCCTTAACTGTTCTTGCAGCGACATCTACGGTCAGTAAAAGATTGAATGTGATGTATCCCCGGGCGGATATTTCGATAGGTTAGACGTAAGAGGAGTAAACAATGGCAAAAGAGAAAGAAAAGATATTCGCAGTAGTTGGGCTTGGTTCTTTCGGAGGCAGTGTGTGTGAAGTCCTTGCACAGAAAGGAGGCAAGGTAATTGCAATAGATAGAGAATCTGATCTTATTGAGAAAGTAAAGGACACTGTATTTCAATCCATACTTCTGGATTCTACAGACGAAACCGCCATGAGTCAGATACCATATGCAGATATCAGTGTAGCTGTAGTTGCGATAGGAGAGAATATTGAAGCCAGTATATTAACGACTGCAATTCTTAAACGTCTTGGAATTCCATATATTTTAGCAAGGGCTGTTTCTGAGATACATCATCAGGTGCTTAGACAGGTTGGAGCGGATGAAGTTGTAAATATTGAAATTGATCAGGGGCAGCGTATTGCTCAGAGGTTAATATCTCCGGAAGTTCTTGACAGAATTTCTGTAACCGAGAATATTAGCGTTGCAGAAGTATATGTACCAAAAGATTTTGTAGGTAATGCTCTTGATAAGTTAAATATTCGGGTAAAAATGCATGTAAATATAGTTTCAATACTTCGAACTGTATTAAGTGTAGATGAGGAGGGGAACCCGGTAAAAACAGAT
>DAOWMA010000200.1 GCA_030643345.1 Spirochaetaceae bacterium | reverse complement strand
CCGACACCTGCAGAAAAAAGGGCAGAAACTGCTATACCGGAAAGAATCAATCTGAGGACCCATCCTCCAAAGCGAACTCTTCTTGCGATATACCAGGAAAATCCAAGACCGGCTACAGCAAACAAGGCGGCAGACCCCTGAATAATCCAGGCGGAACTTCCAAGAAAAATAATGGCAAAGGCTGCACCGAAAGCTGCCCCCTGGGAGACTCCCAGGAATCCAGGTTCTACAAGTGGGTTTGAGAAAATCATCTGGAAAACCATTCCGGAACCTGCTAGTGAAACTCCTAGTATAAGGGACGTCAGGAGTCTTGGAAGGCGTAGATTAAAAACCAGTTTCCAGGCTAATGGATCAGTAAAAAGAATCCTGGGATCCATTAACCCCTTTGCAGGATATCTGCCTATGAACAGAGCTATAATAAATACAGCTAAAAGAATAAGGGCGAGTATAAAAATCCTCCCCTTTTGGGGAGGAGCTGCTGCTTTTTTTACTTGTGTCATTCTACCAGCCAAGTCGGCTTAAAATCTCAGTTTCGTATTGTTCATCAGTTAGAAAATAGAGGTCTTTGAAAAAGCTTTTGGTCATTTTTTGGATGTCAAGATCGGTAAATAATTCCGGGTGGATTTGTTTTGCAAGCCATTTTAGTCCCAGTATCCAACGACTGTCAGGTTGGTCCCAGCTGTAGAAATCTACAGGAAAGGCTGTAAGTTGTCCATTTTTTACTGCTGATAGTTCCTGCCATTCGGAAGAGTTTTTCATTGAATTAAGTACTTTATTGACATCTTCTTTATATGCAACTACATATATCTGATCAGGATTCCAGGCAGCAATCTGTTCCAGATTTACTTTGCTCCAACCTCCACCTGGATGGATATCAGTCCATACAGGATTACCTCCAGCCATTTCAACCATTCTCGATTGTATCCAGGTACCGGGAGGAGTATTAAAAGCGGCAATCCCATCCCGGGTTGTGTGGTAGATAAATAGAATGTCGGGTTTTTCTGTAAGTGTCTTTGTTTGTTCCGTTACAAAATCTTTTTCATCCCTATAGTACCTTATTAGTTCTTCTGCCCTTGCCGGATTCCCAAACATTTTTCCAAGTATTCTGAAATCCTTTTCATAGAATTCCGGAGATTCAAGATTTAGATATAGAACGGGAATACCAAGCTGGCTTACCGGATCGCCCAGATTCTTTTTTTGAAAATTCTTCATTACCACAAGGTCCGGTTGTGTTACGGCAATCTGCTCGGGTCCAACATTACGTTCCAGATATATTTTTGAATCGTATTGGGGATCCAGAACTCTAACAAATTCACCGTTTCTCTGGTTTGTCATTCCAACTCCCACAATCCGGGATGAAGCTTCCGGAAACATGTAGAGGACATCTGCCACCATATTGGAGGCCCTCCCTGCAAAAGTTATCCTTTCCGGAATTCCTTCCAGTCTCGCAATGTTTCCGGTTGTATCTTCAATTACCAGGGATGTTTTCACCTCTCTGCTTCCAGCAGCTGGCAGTAGACTTGTAATTAGAACTAATAAAATAAGGATATATAATAGTTTTTTCATTGGATACCTCCATTGTATATAAGATTGTATAATGGTAGGAGTTAACAGTCAACAGGTGTCTTCAAAGTTATACAGGAGTTACGCACAAAGTCTTTTATTTTTCGTGACAAAAATAGCAAAGAGTTCTATATTAAACTATAAAATTAGAGGAAGTTTTCTCATTTGACATTGTAATCAGGAACAGATATATTTTTATCGGGGGATAAGAACATGACTACTATTGTAGAAATTCAGAATGCCGTTAAAGCTCTTCCTGCAGTTCAGTTTGAGATGTTTTCCTCGTGGTTTGACGAATATGAGGAGAAACACTGGGATCGACAGATTGAATCCGACCAGAAATCTGGTCCACTGCATGACCTGATGGATAGAGCCCGGGCTGATTTTGAAGCAGGAAAATGCACAAAACTCTGAATCATTTCACTACTCCAGAGTACTGGTCATTGTATTATCGCCTTCCCTTCATCTGAAAAAGATTAGTGATCTTTGGTCTGTCAGAGCAGGGCTTCACTATCGTGCTGTAGGTATGGATGCACCAGGTGAAGATAAGGCTATTCTCTGGTTTTGGGTAGGGTCTCATGCTGAATATAATAACTTTATAAATGGAAGGTAATAAAATGGAAGCTTTGATGATTTACGATAACTACACAACAAATGAGAAAATTATTCACGGTTGGGGTTTCTCCTGTCTTTTAGATGGGCATATTCTGTTTGATACAGGGGAAAATGGTTCAAAATTACTTAAGAACCTAAATTCTTTAGATGTCACTTTGAATGATATAACAGATATTGTTATTTCTCATGACCACTGGGACCATCAGGGGGGATTATGGGCTTTACTGGACAAGAGGACTGGTATTAATGTGTATTCCTGTCCTGGTTTCTCCCAGGAGTTCAAAGATAAAGTAAAAAATCTTAATGGCAATCTTATTGAGTTGACGGGATTAACAGAAATTTCTACCGGAATCTATTCCACAGGTGAAATAATTGGAACTTATAAGGAAGGACCAATTAGTGAACAGGTTATAATCTGCAATACAAAAGAGGGAATGTCAGTTGTAACAGGCTGTGCTCATCCTGGTATTATCAGCATAGTAGATAAGGCTGTGGAATTATTTCCGGATCAGGATCTAAATACTCTAATGGGCGGTTTCCATCTTTATAAAAGCAGTGAAAAAGAAGCAGAAGCTGTTTATAGTAAACTAAAAGAATACGGTTTTAAAAATTATGGAGGGACCCACTGTACCGGGGATTTTGCAAAACAGTTTAATACCTTTGAAATTGCAGCAGGTACAAGGATAGTTCTCTAATATGATAAGAATGGCAGTTTTTATTGGAAACCCTGGGAGAGAATATAAAAACACCCGGCATAACATAGGCTGGATGGTTTTGGATGCAATTCCCGGTTCTGATACTTTTAACTGGAAAAAAAAGTTCAACGCCTCCTGGACTGATTATTTTGCAGGTACAGATAAGATAATTATACTTAAACCAGAGATATTCGTGAATAAAAGCGGAAAAAGTGTTCTCTCTGCTGCTCATTTTTTTAAGATAAAGCCGGAAGAGATAATTATAATTCATGATGATCTGGAACTTGCTTTTGAAAAAATTGTATTAAAAAAAGGTGGAGGAACAGGTGGTCATAATGCTCTCAGATCTATAAATCAGCATCTGGGCACCAGTGAGTACTATCGTTTGCGACTGGGAATTGGCCGACCGGTTTATGGTAGTGTAAGCTCTTTTGTTCTTGGCAGGTTCAGTCCTGATGAAGAGATAAGTTTGCAGAGTTTTGTGGAGAAAGCAGCATCCGGGCAGGAAGATATTTTTAGTTTAACTGTGGATACTGCTCTTAAGAAATATGGATCCACTAGATAAATTGATGAAAAAACTTTACTTTGAAATTTGATGGCTGTATGTTTCCTGATAGATGAGGAAAATAACCATTATATTATTCCTGTTTATCTCAACTCTCACCTCACCGGCTCAGGATCAGAAGATACTGAAAGGTATGGTCTTTATTCCAGGTGCAGCATTTCAAATGGGTATCGAAGAGCATGAGCTGGAGGAGCTGGCAGAAATGGGAAAAAAGGTTCCCCACATGAGTATGGTTCATTCCCGATGGTGGTTTGGAGATGAAATGCCCTTGCATACCGTTACCCTGAACAGTTTCTATATTGATATTCATGAGGTCACTAATACTCAGTATCTGCGGTTTGTGGAAGCAACAAATTATATTAGCCAGGGAGAGTGGGAAAAGTATGCCACTGAAGGAAGGGGAGAACACCCGGTAATTAATGTCACCTGGAATGATGCAGCAGCCTATGCAGAATGGGCTGGAAAAAGGCTTCCAACTGAAGCAGAGTGGGAATATGCAGCCAGGGGAGGCCTGGAGGGGTGGTTTACCTGGGGTAACGATCCTGACCCTGAAATGGCTAATTACCGTTATAAGGGAGAGTCCTTTATTGCCGGACTGTGGCGATTGATGGGATTGCGGAAACTAAAAACGAAGCCGGTTGGTAGCTATCCTGCAAATGGTTTCGGCTTATATGATATGACTGGAAACGTATCGGAGTGGATGGCAGATTCCCATTTGCCGTATTCTGGAGCCACAGAACTGAAAGATCCATACCGACAATTCGGTCCCTGGGGAGAAGACCCTCCCGATTATAATAAAAAAGTAGTTCGTGGCGGTGGGTGGGACGATCCCGATGCTGTTTTTATACGCATTACCGGACGTTCAGGGCGTGATCCTGATTCATACAGCCGGAACACGGGTTTCAGGTGTGTGAAGAGTACTGATGAATGAGGATTGTGCAACACTCACCATATTGCACTGCAGTCATCGATTTTATTACATAGGGAATTATTTCTGGAGGTGGTGGGAATCGAACCCATGACCTCGTGACTGCCAGTCACGCGCTCTAGCCAACTGAGCTACACCCCCGGACGAGCTACAGAATACCGGTAGATTATTGCTCTGTCAAGTATGAGGTTGTTTGTTCGGATTGGTATGACCTACTTAAATACCGGCAGCTTCATTCTGTAAATAGTTCTGTTCTGAAAGCGCTCGGAGGGGCTGAATTTATCCATCAGCCCCGGAGGGATGTCTTCACGAACCCTCCCTGTTAAATAAAAATTACCAGTGGATGCATATTGTTTTCCAAAGTGGAATATGAAATTTACTGAATCGGAGATAATATTTCCGGTATTCCCGCTGGTAAGATATTTTGTATTACCGATATCCAATGACATTCTGTAAGATAAAATAGCACTGTATGTGTATTCCTCTGCACTGAATATTATTCTGTTCATTACAAGCTTTATACACTCAATAATTAT
>DAOWMA010000073.1 GCA_030643345.1 Spirochaetaceae bacterium | reverse complement strand
CCCATTATATTTGCTAACATAAATTAAGAATACATATTCAATAGGAGACAACAATGAATAAAAAATTAGCAGCAGCAGCAATTTTAGTAGTATTAATAAGCACAGCTTTAATGGCTGGGAACCGGGGCGCCAGCTTTGGCGGTGAAATGGAAAGTGCTCTCGAATCAGTAGCAATCACTTCTATTTCCGAGGCGGAAGCAGAAGGTATTCTGTTAATGAGAGAGGAAGAGAAGCTTGCAAGGGATGTTTATTTGACACTCTATGATAAATGGGGGTTGCGGACTTTTACAAATATCGCCGGTGCAGAGAGTACACATGGATGCAATGGAAGTTCTTATGGAAAGATACAATCTTGATGATCCAATAAAAACAGATACAATCGGTGTTTTTACCAATCCGGAACTTCAGAGCCTCTACACTGCTCTTGTAGCTCAAGGTTCAGAATCTCTTTCCGCTGCTCTTTCAGTGGGTGCAACTATCGAAGATTTGGATATCTATGACCTTGAAAGACTAATTGCAGATACGGATAACGACGATCTTAAAATTGTTTATCAGAACCTTTTAAAGGGTTCCAGAAACCATATGAGATCATTCTATATGCAGCTTTCAAGAAACGGTGTTGATTACGAGGCTCAGTATATATCAGATGAAGGTCTTTCATTAATTCTTAATACAGATATGGAAAGAGGCGCTGTAATAACCAATCCAAACTTCAGGTTCTAGATTTGTCAGAACCCGATAATACGTTTTAATTCCAACCCCAGGTCTGTATCTTTTTTTAAGATGCAGACCTTTTATATCCAGGTTTTCGGCAGCAGTAATATTTTCTTTTGAGTCATCTATAAATAGTGTAGTTTTGGGATCCAGATTATATTTCGACAGTAAAATATCATAAATATTCCTATCAGGCTTAATAGCTTTTACATTCCAGGAAATTATTTCACCATGAAACTGATTAAAAAAATCAAATTTGCTGCGAATTATTTTAAACCCGTATTCCGGAAAGTTTGATAACAGGTAGATTCTGCATCCAAGTTCTTTATATCTTATTGCATAGTCGATAGTATTTTTTAAGGGGGGAATATGGTAAGGGGCTTCCCTGATAAATTTATCAATCTCCTGGCCGTATGGTTCATTCATTTTGGATAGTTTTTCTATGGCTGCATCCAGTTCGATTGTACCTTTATCAAGTTCCAGCCAGACCTCACCCCCAACAATGCTGCTTAAGGGATGATTGGAATAATCATCTTTATTAAAAAGAGTTCTGTAAATCCCTTCCGGGTCCCAGTCCAGAAGTACATTCCCTATGTCAAAAACTATATTTTCTATTTTACTCATTTTATATTCTCAACCTCTTTTTTATTCCGGATAAAAAAACAATTTCAATGGATACCATTGCTGCATTAAGAATGTATAGAAATATTACACCATCAAAATTATATAAAACTTTATGAATTATCCCGGATCCATAACCAATCAGAAGAGCGATCAGAAACAGAAGACTCTTTGAACCGTTCTTCCTTGTTTTCCATGATTTATAAATTGAGAAAGGCCAGGCCAGACCAAAACACAAAAGCATAACTGCCTCAAAAATACTCACAATTTTATCCTTTCAACATTGTTATAAATGTGACTCATCCAAATTATCTTTCCTATGTCAGCCTGCAATATTTTGATAGAACTAATATGCTGTAACCTTTATCAAGTTAATTTTAATCTCTCTATAAATCATAATAACTTCATAATAACTTCATAATGTGATTTAACTTGATTTACCTCTTCCAGTCAAGTATAATACGTGGTCGTAATGGAGGTACCTGATGGGTGAACTTGAGAGCTATTTTAATGAATTCCGAAAAAATATAATCGGTATCGATGAAACATTTGAATCTCCCTACGGTAAAATGCCGGTTATATATGCTGACTGGATTGCAAGTGGTCGATTGTACAATGAGGTGGAGGATCGTATAAAAAACTTAGTAGGCCCCTGGGTGGCTAACACACATTCAGAATCCAGTGAAACCGGTACGGTTATGACCCATGCCTATCATCTTGCTCATAAAATTATAAAAGAACATGTCAATGCAGGGGTTAATGATGTAATAATTACCGCAGGCTTTGGTATGACATCAGTTATTAACAAACTTCAGCGTATTCTGGGCTTAAAGATTCCGGAACAGTTTAAAGAGGGATATCTTGCAAATGGGTTCCCTTCAGAAAAAATTGAAAACTCCGGTACTCTTAAGCGTCCAATAGTGTTTGTAACTCATATGGAGCATCATTCAAATCACACATCCTGGCTGGAAACAATAGCAGATGTTATTGTTATTGAGCCTGATAAATATTTGCGTGTTGATACAAAAAAGCTGGAGGAGCTTCTTGAAAAGTATAAGGACCGTGAGATTAAAATTGGCGCTTTTTCTGCCTGTTCCAATGTGACAGGGCTTTCTACACCATATCATAAACTGGCAGGAATAATGCATCGGGCAGGGGGGATATGTTTTGTAGATTTTGCAGCATCTGCTCCCTATACTGATATTGATATGCATCCGGAAGGTGAACCTGAGGAATATCTGGATGGGGTTGTTTTTTCTCCCCATAAATTCCTCGGAGGTCCTGGAAGTTCCGGAGTTCTCATTTTTAACTCAAAACTTTATCACAATAAAATACCGGATAATCCAGGAGGAGGTACTGTTTCCTGGACAAACAGGTGGAACCATCATAACTATATAACAGATATTGAAGCCAGAGAGGATGGTGGAACTCCAGGATTTATTCAGTCTATGCGGACAGCTATGGCGATTGGTTTAAAAAACAGGATGAATGTTGAAAAAATTGCGAAGAGGGAGGAAGAGCTTCTTAAGACAGCATTTATCAGAATGGAGAAGATAAAGAGGCTGCACATTCTTGCAGGTGAACACAAAAAGCGAATAGGTGTAATCTCTTTTTATATTGATAATATTCATCATAATCTTATAATTCGAATTTTAAATGACAGGTTTGGTATTCAAATTCGGGGAGGCTGTTCCTGTGCAGGTACTTATGGTCATTTTCTACTGCATGTTACCCGGTCAAAATCAAAACAGATAACAGAGCAGATAAATGATGGAGATCTCTCTCTAAAGCCTGGTTGGGCAAGGCTTTCTCTTCATCCTACAATGACAGATGCAGAGCTTGAATATATAATGGATGCTCTCGATGCACTTGTAATTAATGTCGAAGAATGGAAGAAAGATTATACCTATTCAAGTATTACAAATGAGTTTGCTCATAAAAGCTTTACAACTAAAAAGCCGGAAGACTTTAGAAGCTGGTTCAGCTTTGAAAAGTCAGAATAAAAGAAGTGCCTTTATTTTCTATTATTTCTATTTCCCCGCCAAGCTGGTCTGTTAGAGCTTCAATAAGAAGAGTACCCATTCCCGGTTTGCTGCCTTTATTTTTTGAAGTGGAAATTCCTATTCCATTATCTTTCACTTTAATAATTATTTCTCCTGTTTCTCTCTTTTTTATGAGTATATCGATTTTACATTCAGTCTGTTCCAGTCCTGTAAAGGCGTGTTTGAATGTATTAATAATAAGCTCATTTACAAGGAGCCCGCAGGTAGTTGCACGATTAATATTAAGGTAGATAATATCGCCGGTTACCGCCACCTGTATCGGGTTTTCAATTTTATTATGGGTAGCAGAGATTGTGGTTACAATCTGGTACAGGTAGTCATAAAAATCAATTTCAGAAACAGAATCGGTGGAATAGAGCATCTCGTGTACCAGCGCCATAGACTGAATTCTGCTTTGAAGGGATTCAAGTGTTTCCTGAACCATACCATCTGACAGATCGGCAAGTTGAAGATTAATTAAACTGGTGATAATTTGCAGATTATTTTTTACTCTGTGGTGAATTTCTTTTAACAGAATATTTTTTTCTTCAAGAGAGGCATTAAGTTTTGTTTCAGCGGCTTTTCTGGATGTAAAATCCTGACCTATGGATAATAGTTCGTTAATTGTCCCATCCCGATTAAAAAGCATTGTATTGGCCCATAAAATCCAGACTTCTTTTCCCTCTGAAGTAATATTCCTATTAATACCATTCCAATATTTTTTATCTTTGGTAAAAATTTTCTCGAGTATGCCAATATCTTTGGGATCATTGGTTTTTAATACAGTGTCCTGTACAGTAGAGCCAATGAGCTCCTCTTTTGTGTATCCATAGAACTTCAATCCAAATGGATTACAGTATGTAATTGTTCCGTCCGGAGTTATTCTCATAATTATACTGTTAATGTTTTCAACAAGAGTTTTATACTCCTTCTGACTTACACTAAGATCGGCAATAGTTAAATTAAGTCGTTTTTCCATTTCCGAAAAAGCTTTTGCCAGGAGTCCGATCTCGTCTTTTCTTTCAAGTATCTTAGGGGGAATGCTCCATTCTTTATCTGCATTTTCTATCCAGGAAATTTGGGAAACCAGTTTGCTGAGTTTTATAATAGGTTTTGCTGTCGCTCCTGCAATCAGATAGCTGGTAACCACGATAATTACAAGAAATAGAGTGAGAAAAACAATACCGAGCATACTGGCTCTTTGGTAATCTGACATATAATCAGACTCAGGAATAATTACCAGTACGTACCAGTTTAGGCCATGAGGTCCATAGTATGAGGTCGATCTTACCAAATATTTAATATTATTTATTTTTAATGGAAATTCAAAAACCATCCCCTTCTTGTCATCAGCAATCTTTTTAAGAAACCTTTTTGAAACGGCGGAAAATATCGGGTCCTTAAGATTAGCTGCAGGAATTGAATGATTAAGACTATCCAGTAATGGAATTTTTTTAGATGTGGCTATTGTAATCCCGGAGGGTTCCATTACAAGAACTGATGAGTTGTTGCTCATAGAGAGTTTTGCCAAAAATTTGCTGATTCCTTCCAAAGTAACTGAAGTTGTAAAAACACCACTGAATTCATTTTCTATAGGAAAGTAAGGTTGGCTCCCGGAGATTGCCGGTTGATTGTTGGATAAGAACAGATATATATCTGACCAGGCAGGAAGTTTATTTTTTATTGAAGCTTTATACCATGGACGCAGTCTGGGGTCGTAATTGATAATAGTTTTTTCCAGCTTGAGTTTTTGTCCCCTTAAATCTGTTACATATAATTCCAGATTTCCTTTATTTACAAGCCCTGTTCTTATTCTCCCATCGTCCATTCTCTGGGCTTCCACATATGTTCCCTCTTCCGTTCCAAAGGCAATAATATTTACAGTTTTAAATATTGACATCTGTTTGTAGAAAAATTTTCTTAGTAAATCAAGGTTTTCCAGTTGATCCTCACTAACCCGGATAAATGCATCGTTCAGGTTGTTTATTGTATGGGGAATATCCAGATACGAATCAAGTTTCAACAGAACTTTATTGGTGATTTCCTTATGAATTGTACTGATATTTTTATTTATAAGTGCCTTATTCAAGTTAGAGGTTATTAATCCAAAACTTATAAAAATCACAACAATAAGGAGACTTGTGAATAGTGTAGTAGATGTTCTAAGATGTCTGAAATTAATAACAAACTCCCTAATTATATCCCCATGGGGGTGCAGAATATCCTGATATTGTATAGTATAGATAAAATAGACAGGAGGTGCAAATATGTACATAAAAAAAAGAAGTGAAATAGATAAAAAAGTTTTTAATACGGATATTATGAAAAATGTTGAAAAGCAGGTACTTATTGGAGGTGATCAGGGTTGGGACAGCCATGTAATGCGAATGTTTACCCTGGGGAAGGATGGTTATTCCCCAAAACATACTCATCCCTGGGCCCATGTGGTCTATATTGTAAAAGGAGAGGGCGTGATTTTTATTGATGGTGTTGACTATCCTGTATCCGGGGATTCTGTTGCAGTGGTACCTGGGGGAAAAGAACATCAGTTTACACAGAAGGGTAAGGATGATTTTGTTTTTATGTGTATTGTACCTACAGAAGGGGATGCCTGATCCAAACCAGCTTAGCTTACAGTGTGAATCTTAATCATATTGGTTCTATTCTGGCCTGTCAGAGGCATGCTGCTTACTGCAACAACCTTATCCCCTGGTGAGCAGAAACCTCTGGTTATTAATATTTTATCAGCATTATCAAACAGCTCATCACTGGAATCGGCCAGGTCAATCTTAATACCGTAAACCCCTCTAAAGATGGTAAGCCTTCGAAGGACACTTTCATCCGGTGACATTCCCAGTATGGCTTTGGATGGCCTGTATCTGCTCAAATCTTCAATTGTGCGACCCGATTTTGAGAAACCAACCATGTACCTGGGGTTTATAGTGTTGCATAGTGTACATGCAGAATAGCAGACAGCGTCAGCAGTGTCTCCGGGACCTCCGGATAAGTTGTACAATTTTTCAGTTGTTTCATTGTAGTTAATTTCTTCCTCTGTTCTTTCTGCAATGTTAGTCATAACTGTAACTGTTTCTACGGGATATTCACCCATAGCTGTTTCTCCGGAGAGCATAACTGCATCGGTTCCATCAAAAATTGCATTGGCTACATCGTTTGCCTCTGCTCTTGTAGGTTTTGGCTTTGAAATCATAGATTCCATCATTTGGGTAGCTGTAATAACCGGTTTGTGTGCCACATTGCATTTATGAATAATTTGCTTTTGAAGAATGGGAACATCCTGTGCTGATGTTTCTGCTCCTAAGTCTCCTCTGGCTATCATTATCCCATCAGATTCGTCAATAATACGGTCAATATTGGTTATGGCTTCGGGTTTTTCAACCTTGGAAATAATAAATGCCTTTTTCCCTTTTGCTTCAATCTTTTTTCTCAACCCGATTATATCCTCAGCCTGTCGTACAAATGAAAGTGCAATAAAATCAACATCGTTTTCCAGACCAAAATCAAGGTCTTTTATATCCTTCTCTGTCAGAGCAGGTGTGTTTAAAGGGGTATCCGGAAGATTTATTCCTCTAAAAGAGCGGATCATTCCTCCATTCATAACCTCACATGTAATAATTCTATTCTCAATGCTTTTAATTTTTAGTTCTATATTTCCATCATCAAGAAGAATCTTTTCTCCTGGTTTTGCCTCTTCCGGCAGGTGGTTATAATTTATACTCAGCATTTCCCAGTTACCAACAATATCTTCTGTTGTTAGTTTCAGGTTAGCTCCTTGTATAAGTTCAATTACCTCTTTACTCTGTTTCCCTGTCCTTATTTTCGGCCCCTGAAGATCAAGGAGTATGCCAATGAATTTACCGGTTGTTTTTGATACCTTTCGAACATTCCCGATAGTTGTTTTATGGAATTCGTAGGAGCCATGGGACATATTCATCCTGGCAACATCCATACCTGCTTCTACCAGTTTCTGCAGAACTTTTTCATCCTGACTTCCCGGCCCTATTGTACATACTATTTTTGTTGATTTCATACTAATTATGGTACTCCATTAATTATTGCAACGCAAACTAATTTTTCTTTTCCGATTCACCTTTCGTAACTTTCCCCATTACAAGAAATGCTGCGAACATACAGATTGATGCAAAAATGAAAATCCCCTGGAATCCAAAGATATCTATAATAAAACCCGTAACAGGAGGTGCTCCAATGGATGCAGCCTGAGAAAAGGTGTAGTAGAGTCCTGTATAAATCCCCATACTTCCATAGCTTGCCATCTGCCACAGCATTGGGAATGAATTTGTTACAACAGAAACCCAGAATATACCGAAGACGAACAGTAAAAAGAAGAAACTTAACAGCATAAGGGTTTGTGAGAATCCTAAAATACTGCTCAGGGTGGGGTGAGCGGCCAGAAGGAAAGTAATAATTGTTAACATAATAAGAGATAAACGGATAGTTTTTTTTCGTCCTTTTTTATGAGCAATAATACCGCTCGGGATAGCGAAAAGAGCGTATGCTATTGCTACCATTCCGGCCGCAAGCCCGGCTGTTCCGGAA
Source organism: Spirochaetaceae bacterium (assembly GCA_030643345.1). GTDB lineage: Bacteria > Spirochaetota > Spirochaetia > B11-G9 > B11-G9 > JAJRQE01. The sequence goes on along the minus strand of DAOWMA010000073.1, from coordinate 203 downwards.
GAGACACCAATAATTTCCTTGGAGTATAGGCCAATAAAGGGGAGCATTCCCTGATATCCAAGAAACCATAATAATAGCGAAACAAGGATTAATAATGCACTCCTGTCACTTCCTGAAAAGATAAGTTTAATAGATTTGGATATTTTCATCTTTTCTTCAGTATCTTCAGCTCTTTGTTTTTCCTTAACAAAAACAAAGAGAAT
>DAOWMA010000289.1 GCA_030643345.1 Spirochaetaceae bacterium | reverse complement strand
GAACTTATACAATTGACAGAGCAGAAGTAGATGCAATTATTGAGAAAGAAACTAAGGGTATGTCCGGTTCGCAAAAATATATCCGGGGACTCTATACAGGTGGAACACTTGCAGATGAAGCTCTTATAATGTTTGACAGAGAAATTGGAAATATCTATTCCAATAATCAGTCTAAAGAAGATTTTATTCCAAAAGATCCAAATAAATCAATAGAGCATACAATTGTTGATCTTGGAGATGATGTTTATACAGTTGGAAGACCTCACCCTATGATTGATCCCTCAACAAGAGAAGACAGAATAAAAATTGAAGTAGAAGATGAAGAGATGGCAGTAATGCTTCTTGATATTGTACTGGGCTATGGGTCCCACGAAGATCCTGCAGGGGCAATACTTGATTCACTGAGGGAAGCAAAAGAAGTATTTGTAAAGAGAGGCGGATATCTTTCAATTATTACTTCCATTACTGGTACAGAAGGTGACTTCCAAAGTATTGATGCTACAAAGAGTAAGCTGGAATCTATTGGATGTATTGTAATGCCGTCAAACTTCCAGGCATCGACACTTGCTCTGGAAATAATGAGAAAGGTGGAAAAATAATGGATGTAAAGAACATTAACAAACTTTTTAAAGAAGACCTTTCGGCAGTTAACCTTGGACTTGAGTCCTTTGCAGATAACCTGAAGAATGAAGGTGTAAAAGCTATTCAGGTTCAGTGGAAACCACCTGCAGGCGGAAATAAAGAAATTGCCGGCCTTCTTGATAAACTGGATATAATTCGAACAAAAATAGATGTTGCCGGAGCAAATAAAAAAGCTGCTGAGATTATTAATAATGGTAAGCCAACTGTTATTGATATATCAACAGCTGGAAAAGTTGTCCCTGGAATGAGAAAGAATCTTATTCTTCATGCTGGTCCTCCGGTAACCTGGGAGAGGATGAGCGGGCCTACAAGAGGTGCTGTAATTGGAGGACTAGTCTATGAAGGTCTTGCTGAAACCTACGAGGATGCAGAAAAACTTGCAGCTTCCGGAGAGATAGACTTTGAACCATGCCATGATCATAAAATGGTTGGACCTATGGCAGGAATTGTTACCTATTCTATGCCGGTTTGGGTTCTTGTAAATAAAACTTATGGAAATAATTCCTATGCCACTCTGAATGAAGGTCTGGGTAAGGTTTTAAGATATGGTGCTTATGGAGATGAGGTCCTTAAGAAACTTAAGTGGATGGAATCTGATCTTGCTCCGATTCTAAAGAAAGCTCTTGATCTTCATGGTGAGCTGGATATGAAAAATATTATAGCACAGATCCTGCAGATGGGAGATGAAGGACATAACAGAAATAGGGCTGGAACGTCCATTCTTATTCGTGAACTTGCTCCACATTTGGTAATGCTTGATGAACCTAAAGAAAAGATAGCAAAGGTCCTTCAATTTATGAATGCCAATGACCATTTTTTCCTTAATCTTTCCATGCCGTCTGCAAAATGCATAATTGATGCTGCATCAGGGATTGAGGGAAGTTCAATCTGTACAACAATGGCACGAAATGGAACGGATTTTGCTATTCGAATGTCATGTACCGGCAGTCAGTGGTTTATTGCACCGGCACCAATGGTAGATGGCCTTTATCTCCCCGGGTATACTGAGGATGATGCAGCTCCGGATATTGGTGATTCTACAATAACTGAAACTATCGGAATAGGTGGATTTGCCATGGCGGCGGCTCCTGCTATTGTAAAATTTGTTGGTGGTACACCTAAAGACGCAATTAATGTAACAACAAAAATGTACGAAATTACTGAAACGGAAAATAAAATTTTTCAGATTCCAGCACTTGATTTTAGAGGAACCCCGACCGGAATTGATATTCTGAAAATTATTGAAACGGGAATCCTTCCAGCGGTAAACACGGGAATTGCTCATAAGAAACCAGGTGTCGGGATGGTAGGTGCCGGGCTGGTTAAACCGCCGGAAAAATGTTTTCTGGATGCTTTTAAAGCATTTGTAGAAAAATATTCTTAATAAAATTTCTGATTCATCAGAATTATTTTGGTTTTTTGCCGGAGAGTAAATGCTTTCCGGACTATATAATAAATAAATTTTTTCAAGGAGAAAAAAATGAAAGCTATTGATTTAACAATTCCGTTGGGAGTAGGAACTCCTCCATGGCCAACTTATATTCCATTGCAGATGCAGTACTTTAAGAGACTTGCTCCCAATGGTGCCAATGGTCAGGTTTTAACACATTCAAACCATATAGGAACTCACCTGGATGGAGAAATTCATTTCTATACACCCGGTAAAGATATGGCTGAACTTCAGCTTGATTTCCTTTTTAACAATGCAGCAATTGTCGATCTTTCTGATATTGCCGGTGACTATGATGTTTATACATCAGAGATGGTTGAAGAACGAGTAGAGGTTAAAGAGGGAGATATTCTTATTATCCATACAGGTTATCACCACTACGGCTGGGACCAGTCCGGTGCAGATGAAATTAGATATATGATTAAACATCCCGGTCCAAACAGGGAATTTGCTGAATGGGCAAAAAAGAAAAAACTCAGATGGATTGGTGTTGATTGTGGTTCTGCAGATCATCCAATGAATACAAAAATCAGAGACTGGATGCCTAAAGAAGCAAGACACTGTGATGCACACATGAAAGAAAAATATGGTAAGAGTCTGGATGAGATTTTTGCTGAAGATAAATATCAGCTTATGCACCTTGAAATGTTCAACCATGGAATTATCCATGCTGAATGTATGGGTGGTGACATTGACCTCCTTTTAAACAGAAGAGTCCAGGTTGGTTGTTTCCCATGGAAACTTGTAGATGGTGAGTCCTCTGTTGCAAGAATCGTTGCATTTGTTGAAGATGATGAGTACGAAGTACTGATGGCTAAAAAAGCTAAGTGTGAACTTACAAAGTTTGGCGATATTGACGGCGGAAAAAATGCATGGCTTCATGAGGAAGCAAGAAAGAAATAATTTCTTTTTTGAGTAATTAATTAAACCGTCCCGAGGGTTAACTCCAGGGGCGGTTTTTTTGTACCGATAAAAGATATTTCTGCAGATATTATTATTGTTTTTTATTCCGGTTTGATATATATTAATCATACTGATTAGTACGATCAGTATGGTTGTAAGGGGTCTGTATGAATATATCTGCGGTTATGGCAAGAAAAAGATTCGGAGAACTGTTGAATAGAGTAATCCTTACAGATGAAGAAATTACTATAGAGCGATCGGGGAAAGAAGTTGCAAAGTTAACAAAAATCAATATACCGGCAAAAAACACCAATAAGCAGGGCAAGCTTGACTTTAGGAAAAGCCGGGGTCTGGGTAAAGATGTCTGGTCAGATATAGATGTGGATGAATATATTGCACAGGAAAGATCCGAATGGATCTGAATTTAAACTATAACTCTACAATATTTTTTGATACTGCCCCATTTATCTATTATTTCGAGGACCATCCTGACTATGGGCAAATGATTGATAAAATATTTCTTTCGATATATGAAAATAACAGCTCTTTTGTAACATCCTATATTACATATATAGAACTGATAACAAAACCAAAACAGCTTGAAAGGGAAGATTTGGTTGCAAAATACAGGGATTTCTTTACAAATTCAGATAGTCT
>DAOWMA010000120.1 GCA_030643345.1 Spirochaetaceae bacterium | reverse complement strand
TTTATGAATGATAAATCAGTTAAAATGTACGGAGCTGAACCAGCAGGAACAGGTTTCAAGATTGGAGAACATGCTGCAACAATGTCCTTTGGAAAACCCGGAATAATCCATGGCTTTAGATGCTATCTGCTGCAGGATGATGAGGGAAATCCGGCACCTGTATATTCAGTTGCCAGCGGTCTGGACTATCCTGGTGTTGGACCTGAACACAGTTATCTGAAAGACATAGAACGGGTAGAGTACACTACAATAAATGATAAAGAAGCTATAGATGCTTTTTTTGAACTATCAAGGGTAGAAGGTATCATTCCAGCAATGGAAAGCGCCCATGCAGTTGCCTATGCACTGAAACTGGCAGCTACACTTCCAAAAGAGGATACGATCCTTTTAAACCTTTCAGGAAGGGGTGATAAAGATATTGATTTTATTACAGAACACTACGGAAAAGAATACGGAATAGATTAGGAAGGGAGGTTGGAAACAGGAGACCGTCTACCGGTCTCCTTCCCTTACTTCCGCTATTATTGTAAAATCATTTGAAACATAACCAGTTACAGCCCTCACATTGTCACTATACTCCCTTATCCAGTGGAGTACATCCTTCTGATTAAAAAAGAAATACTTGTTATTACCGGCATAGTCCCCCCCTTCAAGAAGATTAAAAACAACCATGGATTTAGCATGATTAAAAAACACAGGCAGGGCCTTTTTTAGAAAAATCTCATTATCACCCATATTCAAGTTAAATACCCCGGAACAAAAAACAATATCAAACTGTTTTTTACTAAAAGGTGATTCCTTAAAAATATCACCTGTGAAAAATCGTCCTTTTGGATGTATTTCATGGGCCCTGTCAACCATTTTAGGAAGAATATCGATTCCATAATAATCAGCAGCCAGCCCCCTACGGATAAGAAATCCAAAAAGATCACCTGTCCCGCAACCAACATCCAGTAATTTTTTTCCAGGAAGTTCTATGTTATCAGAAAGGACCTCAAATCTTTTTATCTGACCTATAAGACTCCCCCAATCAAGAATTTCATAACCTCTTGAATATTTGGCTAAAAGAGGTTCATAATGCTCACCGACTATCCGTTTTCTATCTTCCATACAGATCGATCAGTCCTTTTAGACGATCAGCAGTAAAATCAGCCATATCATTATCCGACATCCTCCAGGACCAGTTGGAGTCCCCAAGAGTAGAAGGTGTATTCATTCTCGCTTCTGTACCAAGATTCAGAATATCCTGCATTGGTATTATGGCATAGTTTGAAACCGAAGAAAGAGCTTCCCGAATAAGGTCCCACACTATATCATTACCGGAACGGCCAAGATATCTTCGTACAAGGTCCTGTTCTCTATTACTTATAGAATTATACCAGCCCCTTGTTGTATCATTATCGTGAGTACCGGTGTAAACAACAGTATTTGGAGAATATCTAAAAGGCAGGAACATATTTTCATTATCCTGGTTCCCCTCATCCTTGAATGTAAATGCAAACTGAAGAATTTTCATTCCAGGAAACTCAAAATCATCTCTTAATGCTTCAACATCCTTTGTCAGGACTCCAAGGTCCTCAGCAATAATGGGTAGATCTCCAAGTTTTGCTTTAAGGGTATTAAACATTTTTCTTCCAGGGGCCTTAACCCATTCCCCTGTTTCTGCTGTTGGTGCATCTGCAGAAACTTCCCAGTAGGCCTCAAGTCCAATAAAATGATCAATTCTGACTATATCTACCATTTTTAACATTCCCTGTATTCGACTGGTCCACCAGGAAAATCCATCCGCTTCATGTGCTTCCCATTTATAGATTGGGTTCCCCCATAGTTGCCCGGTTTTACTGAAATAGTCAGGGGGTACTCCTGCAACAACAGTTTGATGTCCATCATTATCCACATGGAACATCTTTCTGTTACTCCACAGATCAGAACTGCATGCTGCAACATAGATGGGTATATCACCAATAATGCTTATACCTTTACTGTTGGCATATTGTTTAAGGCTTATCCATTGGCTATAAAAGAAGTATTGAAGGACCTTCTTTATTTCTATCTGATATTTATACCTTTCTATCCATTCTGCTTCTGCTTTCTTCTGCTTCAGGATGATTTTTCTATCCCAGTAATAGTTCCAGCGGGAATCCGGCGCATTTTCTTTTTCAGCTTTTGCATCATAATGTTCTTTAATTGCTACAAATAGAGTAAAGTCATTTAGCCACCCGGAATTCTCGTTACAAAAAATATCAAAAGCTTTTCTCTCCGCTTTATTGGAAGATTCAAGAAAACTCCTGGCTGCTTTCTCTAAAAGGGGAACTTTCCAACTAGTTACAAGATTATAATCAACCCTGGACTGGTCGTTCGCAAGCTCACTGCTCGTCCATGCATCCTTTCCATGGCCTGCTCCAGGATAAGACAGAAGATCTTCATTGGTCAGATATCCATTATCTTTCAGCTTTTCAAGACTGATAAGATAGGGATTTCCTGCAAAAGCAGACAACGCTGCATAAGGAGAATTCCCGTAACCAGTAGGGCCAAGAGGAAGTATCTGCCATAGACTCACTCCACTTCGTTCAAGAAAGTCAATAAAATTGAAAGCTTTGGGACCAAGCTCTCCAATACAATAATCAGATGGAAGTGAAGTTGGATGGAGTAAAACTCCGGCTGCTCTTGAAAATTTCATTTATTACTCCTGGCCTGCTATTATAAATACAACATCATATTTACAAAATCAACCCTTTGACTAGAGAGGAGAAAAATGGTATAAAGCGACTATGAATCTCCAATATAAAACAAATCAGCATTTGGTCTACCCCCTTCAGGGTGTAGGTGAAATAACAGAAATAAAAGAACGTAGCTTTAAGAATAAACAAGTTCTCTATTATATGATCTATCTGGAAGTTTCCGATATGACAATCATGATCCCAGTAGATAAAGCTGATGAACTTGGCTTAAGGGCCATAGTTTCAAAAGATAAAACCCGGGAAACACTTGATCATCTGGCAGCAGAATATGAGCCGGTAACTGCGGACTGGAAAATGAGATATCAGATGAATCTTGATCTCCTGAAGAGCGGTTCTGTAATAGATAATGCAACTGTTGTAAGGGCTCTCTATCATCGCAGCAAAATAAAAGAACTCCCTATTCAGGAAAGAAAACTCTATGACAGTGCGTTAAGGATCCTGTCCGATGAAATTATGTACTCTCTGGATATAACCAGAGAAGAAGCCGGCCAGCTTATCTTTAGTAAAATGGAAAATTAATTGGACCGGGAGTCTCTTAAGGCATCCGTTATAATAACTGCTGCCGGCTCCAGTCGAAGAATGGGAACTGGCGGGAAAAAAGAGTTTTTAGAAATAAATAATCAATCTGTACTATTAATGTCTATAAAGCCCTTTATTGAAGCTGAACTGTTTTCTACTTATGTAATTGTTCTGCCGAAAAAAGATATTGAAAATGGTCAGAAACTTCTATCCAGGCTTTCTGAACAATTAAACTTTATATACGTACCCGGAGGGCCTACAAGACAGGAATCTGTTTACAACGGGCTTCTGGCACTGAAACAGGAAAATCCTTTTATTGTTTTAATTCATGACGGAGCAAGACCATGGATTACAGAAACGGTTATTCAGGATGTGTATCAAAAAACAGTAAAAACAGGAGCTGCAATTCCGGTTGTACCATCTGTCAATGCAATGAAAACAATCAGCTCACAGGATATTATTGTCTCCAACCTTAAAAGGGAATTTACCGTAGCCGCTCAAACACCTCAGGGGTTTATTTTTGATAAAATATTTTCCAGCCACAAAACTGCCAGATATGACAACCTGGAACATATAGATGATGCTGAAATATTTAGTAAATATGCCGGAGATGTAGCAACAGTACCAGGAGATACGGCAAACAGAAAGATTACATATCTGTCAGATATGGAAGGGAATTAGATGAGAATTGGAACAGGATGGGACCTTCATAAACTAAAAGAGGGCCGAAAACTGATGATTGGTGGAATAGATATTCCATCCCCTCTGGGGGAGGAAGCACATTCGGATGGGGATGTCCTTATCCATGCTGTTATCGATGCAATTCTGGGAGCAGCAGCTTTAGGAGATATTGGAACACACTTTCCTCCATCTGATATGCAATATAAGGATATTTCGAGTCTTGTTCTTCTGGAAAAGACAGTAGAACTTCTTACAGAGGCCGGATACAGAATAATTAATCTGGATTCAACTGTGATCCTGGAGGGACCGAAGTTAAAACCCTATATAAACAGCATTAGAGCAAAACTGGCAGAGGCTTTATCTTTAAATATTGATAGAATCAGTATAAAAGCAAAAACCAAGGAAAATATGGATGCAACAGGAGAGGGGAAAGCTGTTGAATCCATTGCATCTGTTTTAATAGAAGAGATTGATAACTCCGTATGGGTATAGAATATTCCAATGTGGATTGGGATAAAATAGTTGACACCCTGAGGATGATCGCAGAAAAGGCGGAAACGCCAAGCGTATCAATTTTTGCCAATAGAAAAAGCACTCCCTTTCAAATTTTAATTTCTACGATTATCTCCTTGAGAACAAGGGACCCGGTTACCATTAAATCTTCCGAAAGGCTCTTTCTAAGGGCCCCGGATCCAATATCAATTTCAAAAATGGATACCAGTGAAATTGCACAGCTAATCTATCCGGCAGGATTCTATAAAAGAAAAGCTGACAATATAAAACAAATCTCAAAAACACTACTGGAAAAACATAATGGACTTGTTCCACAAAACATTGAAGATCTGCTGACATTTCCAGGTGTCGGCAGGAAAACAGCCAATTTAACTCTGGGTCTTGCTTATAGTATACCTGCTCTTTGCGTAGATACCCATGTTCACAGAATACCAAACAGAATGGACTGGGTGAAAACCGGGACCCCTGAAAAAACAGAATTTGCCCTTGTTAAGATACTGCCGAAAAAATACTGGATTGAGATAAACGAACTACTGGTGGCTTTTGGACAGACTATTTGCACTCCTGTTTCACCAAAGTGTTCGGAATGCCCGTTTAAAGATGACTGTCCCCGGATTGGGGTAGATAAATCCCGCTAGTTTTTTTTACTAATAAACAATTTATCAAGAGAAACCGAAAGCCCCGGGAAGCGAAATGATTCTGCGTTTTGTCCCGAAGTATATAAAGCATCCCCATCCAGCTCCCCCTCTTTAAAGGAGTAAACCATAACTGACTGCGTCTTCGGATCGATAATCCAGTACTCCTCTATTCCGCTCTCCATGTAAAGATCAAGTTTCTTGACCCTGTCTTTACTCCTGGAGGATAGAGACAATATCTCTACCACCAATGAAGGTGTTCCCTGATATTTATCCTTCTCATCTATTTCATCAATGTAATCACACAGAACTATCAGATCGGGTTGAACTACATTTATATCATCTTCAGTTTCCTCCCGAAGTAGTTTGATGTTCTGTCTGATAAGATTTATATCGAAAGGGGCCATGAAAGTATCACACTTTTTAGATCCTTTAAGATATTCATGAAAAATGATGTGCAACTCTCCCAGAATTTTTTGATGTGTGAATCCGGGAGAAGCGAGCAAATAAACAACTCCGTCAATCAGTTCATAACGGTTTTCACTCTTTTCTGTCATTTCAAGAAATTGTTGATAGCTTACATACTCCTCTTTTCGGGGACTTGTTCCATAATCAGCAAAGGGTTCACCTGCTTCAAACCCTTCGGAATTTCTGGGAAAATAAAGCAGCATAGCCTGTTTCTTTCCGTTCCTTGTAATAATCACGTTCTCTATTTTGCAGAGTTTTAGATACTTTCCAAAATTATTCTGGACCTCTGTAGCTGATACGTACATGATAATCCCCTTTTGTTTTAGCTAACTAAGAGAAATTATAACATAATATTAGCTAAAATACCAGATGTTAGCTAATTCATAATCCAGGCTTCTTTAAATTCCTGTTGTTTTATTAACGCGGTAAAATTCAATATAAACAGCCAATGCATCATCAGAAACACCAGTTTTACTTATAGTTTCCTGTTTGATGTTCTGTAGTCGACCTCTAATTTTCGGGCTTTGTTTTTTACTTTCCAGCTTAACCAATTCCTTTACTGAAAACACCCTCTCAATAACCTGGACCAGATCGTCAAAACTGGAAGTACTGGATTCCCCTGAAGCAAGCAGATCCTGTAGATTTGAATATCTTGTCATCCACAGTGATTCTATCTCAATCGTATCCAGACCTTCAATTTTTTCTCCTGCAGCCAAAGGATCAATTCTACATCGTATAGACTTGAATATTGCAGTAAGAATACTATCTGTTTCGACTTCCGGCCTTCCTCCTTCATAACCATACCTATAGGTTTGTTCTATAAGCGCAGGAAGTTTCACCTTACGATCATTCCAGGCCTTCCATGCCGTAATCCCACCACCTACTGTAAACAACATTTCATCTACCAGGGGAAGGGGATCCGGAATAACCCAATTAATTATTCCAAGAATAAAAACTCCAATACCTGCTGTAAAAAGTGTATTTAATCGTTCAACATATTTTAAATGCCTTTTCTGAAGGACCTCTTTTACTTTATCTTCTATCTCACTTAATGCATCCGAAGAACAGCCATCAAATGTCCGGATAATAATTTTACGGGAGAGAATATCTTCAGCTTTGAAATCAGGATAGGCAATGGAATATGAGGAGCCTTCGAAAGAGGATGG
>DAOWMA010000306.1 GCA_030643345.1 Spirochaetaceae bacterium | reverse complement strand
CATGGGGCAGCACCATATCGGACGATATTCCGGCTTTATCCATATTCTCGCGAAATTCCAGAATAGATTTATCTGTCAGAGGCGGAGAAACCCAGCGTTTCTGGTTCTTTGTAAAAAGTGCAAAAGCCTTTGCACCGATAGCGACCGCATTAAGGGGAGCATTCCCGACACCCCCGGCAGCACTTACATGAGCACCAATGTATTTCATTCTGTTAGTAGAAACCACTGACTATATGCTGCGTCCAGTAGAAATATTTCTTAATCAACTTTTATCTTTTACTCTCTTCAATTTCCTGGCTCAGCATATTATCACCATCAAATATAAAATGTCCATTTATATACTTTCCATTCATAGCTAATGGCAGCCACAGCTTGTCATCTACCCACATCTTATCGTAAGGGATTTCATCTACCGGCTGCCAGAAAGGGTCCGCTTCATCTGTTTCAGTCATATCACCAGTGCAGCCATCAGCAAAGTAAACAATACCCTTAAGGGAATAGCCGTCTTTAAAAATAAATGAAAGCTGACCCACCTCTTTAAGATTAAGAGGTGTAAGTCCTGTTTCTTCCTGGACCTCACGAACTGCAGCATCTACAGCCATTTCTGCAGGTTCAATACGACCGCCTGGAGCATTAACTTTACCCTCACCAAGACCTGTTTTCTTATTTATCAGTAAAACCTTATCATCCTTAAAAATATAACATATAACAGCAGTTTCCTTTGGTTCCCAGACATCCCAGTCAACCTCTTCAACTGTATCAGGATTTTCGGGAAACTTTTTATCCTGTACAGCTGCAACTGCTGCTGCCTTTTTTTCTTCTTCAGTTTCAGGCTGACAGTTGTCACACAAATTGTTGTCCCAGTAGATAACCCTTTTATAACTCATTTTTTCATTACAGTTTACACATTTGATTTTAAATATAAATATTTTAGCTCTAAGGGGATAAAAAAGTGCAAGTGCAAAGATAAAAGCCGGAATAAGAAACATATCAGACAGCTCGAGATGCTGAATAAGTACAAGTTCCACCTGAAGGAAGAGGAGAATACCTGCTACCCACAGTGTAGCAAGACGTTTACGATTACCGTGCTTTACATGCTTCCGCTGGGTTAGATTGGCTATAAGGACAGCCATCATCAAATAATACAAGGGTTGAGAAAGTTTTAATGTTATCATGGACAAGACACTACATTTTAAAAATACCAAAGTCAAGATTAATATGGCACAAACCAGAGCAATAGGTTATCATAAGCCTATGCAGGAAGTTCAAAACAGCCCGGAACAAACAGATTTTTTAAAAAGCCTTGGATTTCCAAGTGTAAGAATCCACCACTCATTTAATCATTTCGATTTTGCAAGAGACTCAAGAAGAATTCTCGTAATAGGGCCAATGGGTTCCGGTAAAACAGAGTATTCTGCAAGAGTATGGAGAGATTCTCTTGTGGCCCTTAAAAAGAGTCAAAAAATAGCCGATCTTACAACTACCAGTAATGCAGATAGAAGAAAAGTTTTTTTTATCAGATCAATGCTGGATAAAAACCGTTTCCCCGAATATCCTGATGATGCACTTGCGTACAGAGGCGGATATGAAAGATGCGGCAGTAATATTGCCCATATAAGCAGCTCTTTTGAACTGGAAAAAATTCTTAAAGAAAACCCCGATGTCGGTACCTGGATAATAGATGAAGCATCTTTTTATGATGAAAGGCTTGTATATGTAGTCCGGAATATAAGTATGGAAAAGGGACTGATTTTTATATTTCCAACACTTATATTAAATTTTAGAAAAGATATCTTTAATTCAACAGCCAGGCTGATGCTCGAAACGGCAACTGATGTTTTCCCGCTTACAGCCTACTGCGAACATGAAGACTGTATAGAAGATTCATTTTATACTTATAGATACTATACAATTGACGGCATGGAATGCCCTTCTTTATACTTTGATCCTCTTATTGTAATTGGAGGAGATAGAGAAAAACTAGGCCCCCTTGAACCCAATTACTGTACAAGGTGCGATGTTCATCATTATCTGCCGGGTAAAGAGTATACATTTTTTACCTTAAAACCATTAGGTGAAGCTGCTGCTGCTGGAAATAGCAAACTACTTAAAACAGAACTGCAGGCATTAAAAGACAGTATAGAAGAATCCATACTCTTTAAACATCTTCATGAGAAATACAATAATAATCAGGAAGAGAGAATAAACTTAAATGCACTAAAAGTAGATTTTATTGCAGAAAAAGCTCTTATATATCTCTTTGCAGAACAGAATTTAATTACAGAAGATCTTTTATTAAAACTGGTAGAGGACCTTAGTCTCGATCGGCGTTATATGGAAAAAACACTTGCTGATAACAGAAGGCCGATTAAATTGGACCAACGGTTATTATTATAATATTAATATCATCAAAGAAATGCTGCAGGGACACGATACACAGTGTCCCTATTGAAAAACTATCTTGCGGATCCCTTATAAATTATCCTTACCTGTCTGTAAAGGCCTTCACCCTCACTCTTTGTTTCAACATCCACAACATCATTTAATGCTGTATGAACCAGCCTTCTCTCAAAAGGATTCATGGGATCAAGAAGTCTGGACCGCTTTGATTTCATGACCTGATCTGCCGTCCTTGATGCCTGACGAATAATATTCTCTTCATGTCGATTTCTGTAATTTTCAGCATCTACAATAACACGCTTATTACTGTCAAGCTGACCCGCATATACATTTAGTATAAGTTGTATTGCATCCAGATTTTTACCTTTTTTACCAATCAGAATACCGGAATGATCAGATACAATAGTAAGTCCAAGTTTTTTATCTTCCCTAAAAGCTACTTCTGCTTTCCCCGGGAACCCCATTAACTCAATTAAATCCTCAAGATAGGTTATTGAGAGTTTCTCAAACTCAGATGATGCTGCAGGATTCTCGTCTTCTCCATCACCTATATATACCTTAATCTTAACGTTTCCCTTTCTAAACAAACTCTTTTTTGAAACATCAAGGATTTCAACATCAAATTCCTCCCTGTCAATGTTTAGTGCAGCGGCAGCATTTTCAATAGCTTCCTGCTCTGTCCTTCCTTCAAATTCTTTTATCATTTAACTCTCCTCCCTGGAGATTTGATTATCTAAATTAACCTGCATTACCAACTGCAAAATCAGCCTGCTGATGCCTTTTTTCTTCTATAATTAATAAACTGCTGCTGAAGCATAGTAAAAAGGTTGGTAACTGTCCAATATAAAAGCAACCCTGATGGTGAATTGTACATAATAAAGAAAAACATAACAGGCATCAACGTTGTCATCATTTTCATACTGCTTCCACCGGTAGCATCGGCACCCGGATTTTGCATAAGCTTTTGTGATACAATCATAGTAATAGTAAATAGAATCGGCAGCAGCCTGATATCTGTCCATCCCAGTAACGGCAGTCCATCAGGAATCCATTTACCAAAATAGAAAATTGATTCAGGACCGGAAAGATCTGTAATCCATCCCGGAATAAAAACAGCACCTCTTAAATCAAAATGCT
>DAOWMA010000353.1 GCA_030643345.1 Spirochaetaceae bacterium | reverse complement strand
TTAAGAACAGGTAGTATATCTGAAATTGGGCCGGTTTCAGGATTACGGGTTGAACATTTTGCCAAAAGAGCAGCATCTCTGGCTGTTTCAAATATATTAACAGTGTTGTTCGATGCAAGACCGTCACTTCCAAAAGCAACTTTAACACCTGCTTTAAGGGCCCTCGGCAGTAAATCGTTTATGTCCCCGAATTTCATATATGTTTTTGCACAGTGGGCAATTCCAGCCCCTCGTTTTTTTATCAGTTTAAGGTCCTCGTCTGTGGCCCAGTATGCATGTGCCAGTATAGTCCCTTCCCTAAGAACTCCTGTCTTATCCAGGACCTGGATCGGTGTAAGGCCTGTATTCTTTATGGACTGCAGGACCTGGTCTTCTGTTTCAGAAACATGAATATGCATAGGAAGATTTAATTTCTCAGATTTCAAAACAACTTTTTTAAGAAATTCCTCAGGACATATATAGGGAGAATGAGGGCCCAGGGATATTAATATTCTGGAGTTTTTACCTTGATATTCTCTTGTAAAATCCATTGCTGTTTCAAATTGCTTTTCACCCTCAGGACCGGCACCAAATACTGCCCAGGCCAAATTTGCCCGCATTCCGGATTCTTCATAGGCATCAAAGGCCCTGTCCATGGCAAAATAGTGATCTGCAACAGCTGTAACTCCCGAAAGGAGCATCTCTGCGGCACCAAGGAGTGTACCTGCATATACATCATTCGGTGTAAGGCTCTGTTCATATATCCACACATGCTTATTAAACCAGTCCCCAACATTTACATCTTCTGCAACTCCCCTTAAAAGAGTCATTGCAGTATGAGCGTGAGCATTTATAAGACCTGGAATAATATATTTGCCTGTTCCATCAATGATTACTTCATCAGATGATACAGAAACAGATTCTGAACCAGATACAGCCCCGGAAATATTTTTAATCATGCCTGCATCTATCGATATGTCCATATTGTTTTGAACAGTCATCTCTTTAAATGAGAGTATTGAAATATTTTTAATTATCATGCAAACTTCTTATCCAGTGTATTAATAGAGTCAAGCATAAATCTTACAAACTTAGGAGTATCCACCTTCAGAGCAACATCCACATTGGGAGTTTTACCTGTGACACCATAAATATCAACAACGGTAGCACCTCTGGTCAGTTCACTGGACACTTCAATTTGAACATTAAGATTCTTTGTTTCAATTACAGTGGGATCAATAACAGCTGCAACTGCAAGGGCATCATGAATGGGGGCCCCGTTAAGACCAAAAATCTTTTTATTCGCATTGGCAAAAAATTTTAACAATGGACCAACTTTCGATGAAATAACACCATTGTTGGCAACAATACCCTCAATCTCCTCAAAAGACATCAGTGCCCTGTTGGTAACATCCAGTCCAACCATTGTTATTGGAACACCGGAACCAAAAACTATCTTTGCAGCTTCCGGGTCTACATATATATTAAACTCTGCCACAGGGGTAACATTGGAATCATGCATTCCACCGCCCATCATAACTATTCGTTCAATCTTATTCCTGATCTCCGGCTTCTTAAGAAGGACCATTGCAATATTGGTTAAAGGTCCTGTAGGAACAAGAACTATTTTTTCCAGACTCTCTTCAAGCATATCAATAATAAAGTCCACAGCATCTATATCAAGGGATTTAATTCCTGGTTCAGGAAGTTCAGCACCATCAAGGCCGCTTTGACCATGAAACTGAGGAGCTGTTACCAGCTCCCGCAGGAGAGGTTTGTCTGCTCCCCTCGCTACAGGGACCTTTTCATTTATAAGTGTAAGAATTCTTAAGGCATTCTCAAAGGTTTTATCACCAGTCTGATTTCCTGCAACTGTAGTTACACCTAAAAGATCAAGTTGTTCAGAAGCAGAGGCCAGCATAATAGCCATCATGTCATCGTGACCGGGATCACAGTCAATAATGACCCTTGTCATGAATCACCCTTACCTGCATCTCCAGCTGGAATAGTAGCATCCACTGTGTCAAAATGTTCATGTATTTCACCACCAGCTTTGATTTTTACTCTCTGGGCCCGGATGGCGAATATCGCAAGTGCTATAATAGTTACCAGATAAGGAATCATCTGAATAAGTTCTGATGGAATATTCAGGGATGCAATATATATGGCAAATGAGTTTACAAAACCAAACAGTAACGATGACAAAAGGATCCCAATTGGCATATTCCCACCCAAAGTTGCAGCTGCAATCGCTATAAATCCACGACCGGCAGTCATATCTCTGGAAAACCAGGAAACATAACCCATTGAGAGATATAATCCACCCAATGCACCAAACATACCGGATAACATAAGAGCGTAGAGTTTAATTTTATCTACATTTATACCAACAGATTCAGCCGCATTGGGATTCTGCCCAACTGCTCTGATTCGTAACCCAAGAGGAGTTTTAAACATCAGTATATAGAACAGGGGTACAAATATAAGAGCAACATAGGTAAGAATATTGTGTCCACTGAATATTTCCCCCAGAATAGGAATAGATTTTAAAAGAGGAATCTCAATACTTGGAAATACCAGACTCTGCAATGAACTTGTACTTCCCTTATCTCCAGTAAAAAGGAAAAGAAGAAAAATTGTCATTCCTGCAGCAAACATATTAAGAGCAATAGCCCCCAGAATAATATCTGCTTTCATTTTCAGGTGGAAATAGGCAAGGAGGGCCCCCATCAATATACCGGCAGCAAGTCCGGCAATTAGTGCCAGAAAAAGACTTCCGGTAAAGGCACTTACTATAACACCAAAGAAAGCGGCCATAAGCATGATACCTTCCAATGCTATATTAACAGAACCGGCCAGGTCTGAAACTGCAACTCCCAAAGCAGGAAATAAGAGAGGTGTCATTACCCTTAAAATTGCGAATGCAAAACTTGTTGAAAAAATACTACTGAGCAACGGATTCATTACCAACCTCCACTCTTTCTGCTTCCTTAATGGTTATTTTATTTTTCCACGTAGAAAGGAAAGCTTCTGCAGTAATAAGAATGATAATTATCGACTGAATTACAAGAACAAGCTCAGAGGGGACATCGGCCATCAGATTAAGAATC
>DAOWMA010000285.1 GCA_030643345.1 Spirochaetaceae bacterium | reverse complement strand
TAATTGGATGCTATTGAATTATTTGTATAAAGTCAAATAATAGTTAGTGGTTTGGGCAGTTTCGATGAGAAGTAATTATTAATGGTTCATCTTTTTAAGATCAGAAAGGTCTTTAGATAGATATTTGTTACCAGGGTCCAGTAGGAGGGCTTCTAATAACGTTTGTTCTGCTTTATCGAAATTTTGTGTATTAAATAAATCTGCAAACCTGTTATGAATTTCAAAACTCCAGTTATCGTGTGCCGTGTCAGCAGAGTTTAAAATGCTGCTTAGCGTACGTTCTTCCTCAGGCAGGGATTTCAGGAACTGCCATGCATTCCACCATCCGGAATCTTCTGCAATTGTGAGTGCTCTGTTCTGATGAAGTACAGTTATCCATTCTTTCCACTCTGATTTTGAGATATTGCCTGAGTTGAAGGCATTTCTTATTAAAGGCAGGCTTTTATCATAGCTGCCGTTTCTCACAATATCTGCCAGATAATCCCGGGTTACCAATGCCTCCAGATTTTTTTGATCAGAGTTGTTGAGAATTATTGCTGTTTCAAGCAGAAAAATCTTTGCATCATCGTATTTGTCTGTATTTGTCAATGTAATGATCTGATTGTAGGCCAGATCATAAAGCAGGTCCCTGTTAAGATTAATAAGATTATACATTTCTGAAACTTTACTGATAAAGTTATAGGCTTCCTTATAATTTCCTTTGTTATTTAATACAGCTGCCCAATTTCGAAATGAATCATTCATGTCTATACGGTTCTTTTCATTAGCTGCTAATGTCCACCTGTCGACTGCAAGTCCTATGGCCTGATCGTGTTGATTGTATTTCTGCAGAAGAGACATTCTGTTCTGCAGGATCAATGAAATTATTTCTTTATCACTAATACGATCTCTGTTTCTGTAATTGCCGGGAGGTACATAAGTATAGCCTGTCTGATTGAAAGATTGCTGGAATTCTCTCTTTACCCCCGGATCAAACCCGAAAGCAGTTGTTGTCTCAACATCAATCGGTCCTTTTTCTGTTTCAATGAAACAAAATGCGTGGTCACTGGTTTCAATAGTTCCTGCTGTTAATCCGGCATCTCTGCATAAAATCAGGTAAACTGTAGATGATGAAACACAGTTGTATCTTCCTGTATCGATTATATTATCCATAAGGGTTTGCTTTTCCAGATATTGCTTTAGAATATTATTGTGTGCCCATTTCAAAATGAACTCACCCTGTTCATATGGGGTAAGTTCATGGAATGTAGATTTGCGATCTTTCCTGAACTTTTCGAGAATCTGTACATATCTGTTTCTATATTGATCAAGCTTTTCCCCTTTAAGACCTGATGCTGTAAGGGAGGATTCAATCAGCATTAAATATGTGTATGGGGTTTCCCATTTTGTAATATCTAACCAGCGACTTTCCGGTTCAACCCTAATTTCCAGTGCTGAAACAGAACCGTAGTAGAGTAAAAGGAAAATAGCAATTTTTACCAACCTGATCATGATTGAAGTATACTGATGTTGTATTAAAATGTCTTTACCAATAGAATAACAGGATATGGAAAAATTTATTCCCCTTCTTAAGTCTCCGAAGATATTTAACGGAGAGACTATGGTTCTTGTTTATCATAATATGGATATTCTTGTAGTAAAAGAAAACAGGCATTCACGACTGCCGGATTATAATCTGATCAGCTCTTACTATGATTTGTCCATTATGCCGATAGCTCTTGGTATAATGGATGGGGTTTATTATTCTGCAATACATGTAGATAACAGGAATGACATTCCGGTAGGCACGGAATTTATGAAAGTAAGACATCTTTACAAAATTAGTAATGAAAACCTTTTTTATCTGGCCGGGTTTGGGCATCAAATAGCTGACTGGGACAGATCATTCCGTTTTTGCGGTAAGTGTGGTGCAAATACGGTAAATCATCCGGATGAAAGAGCTAAATTGTGTCCGAATTGCGGTCATGTAATTTATCCAAAGATTTCTCCGGCAGTAATATGTTCAGTAACCAGAGGAGATGAAATTCTGCTTGCCAGGGGCAGTAAGTTTTCAAAACCTGTTTATTCTGTACTGGCGGGTTTTGTAGAACCCGGGGAAACCCTGGAGGAGACTGTTAAACGGGAAATAATGGAGGAAACCAGTATAACTGTAAAGAATATAAAATATTTTGGTAATCAGCCATGGCCCTTCTCAAGTTCTATGATGATGGCTTTTACTGCAGACTATGCATCCGGGGAGATAAAGATTGATAATAAGGAAATAATAGATGCTGCCTGGTATAAAGCCGCTAACCTGCCGTTGCTTCCAACTTCCCACAGCATAGCACACAGGTTGATTATGAATTTTGTAGATAAATAATATTAGTTGTAGAATCAGATTTTTCTATCTCAATAGATCCAGAATAATTTTTAAATACAGGCGTTAATGGGACAGGCTTATTTCAGCGTAATACTGAATTTGAATTGAAGCAATGACAAGGACTATTAAAAGGAATAATATACGGATATGCTCACTAAATTTTTATCTGAAGAAGAACGTCGAAAAGGACTGAAAAGAGTTTATAATTTTCAAGGTTTAAACGGCATGGGTTTTAACCTTATGGGTGAAACCCCTGTCTACCTAATGGCGATTCATTTTGGTGCAACGAATATTGAGCTGGGCTATATTTCGTCTGTTATTTTTTTAACGGGATTTATTCTGGTTGGGCTTCCCCGCCTTCTGGCCGGAAAAAATCTAATTAAAGTTCAGTCTGCAGCATGGTTTGTCAGAGGGTTTGTAGTTTTATTCTATCTTGCACTCCTCTTCCTGGAGGGGAGATCTGCTGTTCTGCTTATAATGATAGTTTATACACTTTTCTGTTCAGCAAGAATGATCGGTGTCGCTGTTTGGAACCCACTAATAAAAATGGTGACAACATCGGGGAACAGAGGGATTGTTCTTGCCCAGGGCAATATTGCCAATCAGACCTCCTCTGTTATTGCAAAATTCATAAGCTTTATTGTCACATCATTTCAGTTTTTTTCCGGTATTTTCGGGATTCTTTTGCTTCAGATTATTGGTGTATTTTTTAATACAGCTGCTTCTATTCAGTTGAAGAGAGTCACCTGCAGGGAAAAAATTGAGTATCGCAAAGGGCGGAACATTTTTGTAATTTTAAAGGATTCGCTTAAAAGGAAAGACAGGAGGTATTCTCTTGTCTTAAAGTGGGTCATGATTGCTGTTATTGTTCTGAATGGTCTGACAATTGCATTTATCAGAAAAGAAGCAGGATTTAACTCAAATGTAGTTTTTCTTTATTCTATGGTAATCTCCCTGGCTGTTATTCTGTCAGGATTATTTGTCAGAACATTTGCAGATAAAATGGGAAGTCGCCCGCTTCTAATAGGAATGAGTGCAGCATTGTCGGTATCGTATATTGTCTGGATATTACTTCCTGTTTCCGAAAGCATGAATCTACCTGTTTATCTATACTTTATACTGGGTTTTTTTACAAATTTCTTTCTATTTTCAGATAATTTATTAATATCCCGCGTCCTGGTTAATACAATGCCTGAGGATGAGTCCTTCAGTTACAATGCAATGATAAATTTTGTAATGGCTTTCTTCTCGTTTGTCAGTGGAATTTCCGGAGGATTATTGATAGATCTGGGACAGAAAACTGAGTTGTTTTTGTTTAACTCATACAGTTATTTATTTGCC
>DAOWMA010000221.1 GCA_030643345.1 Spirochaetaceae bacterium | reverse complement strand
ATCGATAATATATATTCTTTCATATGCCACCAAAAATAGTAATAATTTATTATAAATAATTAATTGACTAATTGGAAGACTTTTTACTATCAATTGTACAGATATTATGATATTATTAAAACAGGAGAAAAAAATGGACCCCAGATTACCACTTTATCATAGAATCGAAAATGATCTAAAAAATAAAATTTTCTCAGGACATTACAAGCCTGGTAACATGCTCCCTTCCGAAAGAGAACTGATAGAGATATATAAAGTCTCCAGATTAACCGCAAGAGAAGCTGTAAGCAGATTGGCAAATCAGGGTCTGGTAAATAAAATCCAGGGAAAAGGGACTTTTGTTTCAACTCCAAAATCGGAACATAGCATGGGCTCTTTGTACAGTGAAGGAGAAGAGGTCCTAATGCGTAACTATGAGATCAAAACAAAGGTGCTTGATCTTAAAATAATTATACCGGATACAATGGTAAGTAGATATTTAGAACTTCAGGACAGCGAAGAAAAAGTTGTCTATCTGGAAAGACTAAGATATGCCAATAATTACCCTGTCGCTCTTATTAAAAGCTATCTCCCTTACAGTTTGGTTCCTGATTTGGAATTAGTTGACTTTACAAATAAATCCTTATATAGAACTTTGGAAGAATCCTACAGAATGCAGCTTTACGATGCTAATGAGATTATAGAAGCTGTAAAAGCAGATACCAGAAGTGCAGATTTATTAGAAATAAAAAAAGGAACGCCTTTATTGTTCAACCACAGGACAGTGCGTCTTTTGGATAGAACAACTATTGAGTATGAAACAGTTATGTATAGATCTGATATTTATAAATACCGCAACAGGTTGACAGGTGCAGGCAACCTGGCAGCTTTATCAGGGAGTTAAGAGAAATCAGTCATTAAATGGATAAGTAACTTCCATTTCCTTTTTATCAGTAATCTGCACTCCATAGCTTATTATCTCCGGAGAGATCTTATTACTTATATCAATACGATGCATTAGATATCCCGGAGTCTCAAGAACAAAATCTCCCGGAGCAGTATCATTTAAATTTAAATCCAGCTGCATAGCTGTAGATGGTGCTATCATAAAATTAACATTATTTTTTTTTGTAAATATTTGCCTGTAAATATGACCACATCCAACCAGCATAACATTGTCAGTTTTCTCCAGTATATTTAAAAATTTATTTTTGTTTAAATAACTCTGATTGTCCATAAATCCTATACCTGATAAAAATGGAGGTTGGTGTAAAAAAATTATTGTATTATAATCCGGATCCAGCTCTCTTTCCAATAAGGACAGCACCCCATCTGTCAGACTGCCATCAGGACTACCCACTGAAACTGAATCCAGTAAAATGATTTTAATGCTTTTATATAGAAATGAATATAAAATTCTATTATCCACATAATTTCTTAAATATTTATGATCCTGAAAAACAGCAGCCATATTCTCTTTATCATCATGATTACCAGGAACCAAATAATAAGGAATCCTGAGCTTTGATAGATTTTCCCGTACTATTTCATAGGAAGAAATACTCCCATCATCACTTAGATCACCTGTAATACAAAGCATATCAATGTTAAAAGTATGTTTATTCAGGTTTCTAACAAAATTTTTTAAACCTTTCAGCGTATCAGAAACTTCATAAGCATATTTACCATCCTGACAAATATGCATGTCAGATGCCTGAGCAATTGTAATATAGTTTTTATTCTTCCTCTTTCTTCCCTGTATAGAGATTAACTACAGCAAAAGTAGATACTGTGACAATCAGTATAAATGAAATAGCATTAATAACCGGAGTTGAACCATCTCTTACCTGCTGATACAGATTTATAGGCAGTGTTGAATCTGCTCCAATTAAGAACAGGGTTGTGTTGAAGTTCTCAAAGGACATTAAAAAAGCAATTGCTGCTCCGCCTATTATTGAGGGCCGAAGGTATTTTAAAGTAATTAACCAGATTACCTCTAATTTGCTGGCCCCAAGATTAAATGCCGCCTCTTCAAGAGTTCTGTCAAATTTTCTTAACCGGGCAGATATTATCATTGTTACAATTGTTGTTATAAAAGAGAACTGCCCCATTACTACAAGCCAGAAACTGGGCGAAAGGGCCTTTACATAGATTCCAAAGGTGTCCTCTATAAATATACTTATAGTATTTGTAAACAAAAGAATTGAGATACCTAAAATTACTCCAGGTATTACCAGGGGGGCAATCATTAAAAAATAAAGTGCTCCTTTGAACTTGAAGTCCTCCTGTTCAAAAAGAAAGGCTGCCATTGTTCCTACTATTGTTGAAAGCAAAGAGACTGTAATTGCTGTTTTGAATGATGTAGCAATTCCTCTTAAGTTTATCGAATCATGAAATAAGCCTATTTTTTCAGGTCCTTTGCCAAAAAACCAGTCCAGTGTAAATCCCTTCCAGGGGAGAGATGGAAACATGGAATCGTTAAATGCAAGTATCATTGTAACAATAAGAGGTGAAAATAAAAATACAAAGAATATTATAATAAACAGTTTGTAGCCTGTTAAATAGGCTTTTGAATTAGGTAATGTCCTTATCATCTTACTACCTCCGAGAAACTCTGTTTGGTAAGTTTAAGAGCAACCCAAATTATCATAGAAGAAAGAATCAACAGTAAGAACCCGAAGGCACTGCCCTGTTCCCAGTTAAAGTATACAATAATCTGATTATAGATCTGTTCTGTAAACCATAGAGCGTTTTTCCCGCCCATCAGCTTTGGAGTCAGGTAACTCCCAAGTACAAGCATAAATACAATAATAGATCCCGACATTATTCCAGGCATGCAGTATGGAATAATAATCTCCTTCCATATAGCAAGCTTTTTTGCTCCCAGATCGTGTGCTGCCTCAATAAGTGAATCATCCAGACTTCCAAGAACTCCTATTATCGGTACTATCATAAACAGCATGGAAGTATAGACCAGACCCATTATCATTGTTATATCATTGTAGAGCATCTCTATCGGCTGGTTAAAGATACCAAGCTTTAGCATAATCGAATTGATTACTCCGCTTTCCCGAAGCAGTATCATCCAGCCGTAAACTCTGATCATTTCACTTACCCAGAATGGTACAAGAATCAGTATCATTAAAAGCCCCTGGGTCTTAATTTTGGAAATCTTTGTTATATAAAAGGCAACCGGCATAGAAATAACAAGCACAATGGCTGTTACAATAATTGAATACACTGCAGTTCTTACAAAAGTAAGCCAGTAGATTGGCTCTAAAAAGAATGCCTTGTAGTTATCAAGGGTAAATCCATCGGTACTGGTACTTGTCAGTGAGATCCTAAGGAGTTCAATATGGGGAAGTACTATAAGAAGCAAAAGCCACAAAGCGACGGGGATGAAGAATATTATAAAACTCCACCTTATTTTTCGTGTTTTAGATTTCGTCATCATAGATTTGTTCCTTTGTTTTATTAAAACATACTGCAGCTTCAGGGTCCCACCCTATCTTTATACTGTCCTTAGCCTTGATATAATCAAACTGTCTGTTCTGGGGAAGGGAAACTATAATCTCCTCGTCTGTTTTTTCCGGAGTAACAAGAAGTCTGCTGTTTCCTCCATCAAACAGTATTGCCTTAACGTCTGCGTTTATTACATTGAACTCAGGTTTAGGATTGGCAGGATTTATTATTATCGCCTCAGGCCGTACAAACATATCAAAAGATTCACTGTCCTGCAGTTTAAATGAATCTGAGAGAGTGTAGAGACCACCATTTTTAGTTTTGGCAAAGAACTTTCCGGATTCATCTTTTTGAAGAGCGACATTGAACTTGTTGTTTTCTCCTACAAACTGGGCCACAAAAGAAGATGTGGGATTGGAGTATAGGTTTTGAGGTGTATCCAGCTGCTCAAAACTTCCTTTATTCATTACAGCCACATAGTCACTCATTACCATGGCTTCTGACTGGTCATGGGTAATGTAGACAAATGTTGTACCGACCTTTACCTGCAGTTTCTTTAACTCAACCTTCATGTGTTCACGAAGTTTGGCGTCCAGTGCTCCCAATGGTTCATCCAGGAGCAGTACTGTTGGCTCTAAAACAAGACATCTTGCTATTGCAATTCTTTGTTTCTGTCCACCGGAAAGCTGACTGATCTTTTTTGGTCCTGAATCGGGCAGCCCTACTCTTTCGAGCATGTCATTTACTTTTTTTTCAACTCCTGGCCCTTTTTCTCCCCTTCTTTTCAGACCAAAGGCAATGTTTTCAAAGACATTCATCATCGGGAAAAGGGCAAGATGTTGAAAAACAAGATTGACAGGACGTTTGTTGGGCTCAATCCCCAGCATATCCTTGCCCTGTATTTCAATTGATCCTGTTGTCGGCTTATAGAATCCGGCGATCATTCTTAATAGTGTCGTTTTTCCGCAGCCAGATGGTCCCAGTATGGAGAAAAACTTCCCATCTTCTACATCATATGTAAGATCTTTGACTGCGGTGAAATCACCGAATTGTTTTGTTAAATCCTTTACGGATAAAGCAATCTGCATATTGTACCATCCT
>DAOWMA010000039.1 GCA_030643345.1 Spirochaetaceae bacterium | reverse complement strand
GCAAACATTACATACATATTTCACTATAATTCCCCTTTAAATTAACGCTTTCGAGCACTTTCCTAAGTTTCCTGTCGCATAATACTTAACTTCAATCAATTCCCGGAAAGTCTCTGCCGCTAAAAAGAAATACCAGATGCTGCGCACCTGTTATTTCTTTATCCACAAACCGTGTTTGTTACAATATTCTCTTGCAGTGACTTTGTCTGCATCTACCATGAAAACCGCTACAGGTTCATCGCCGGGATTAAGGTACTGTGTATAGGATTTCCCATCTGCAAGCAGTTCAATCCACTCTATCCAATGATCTTCTGTCATTGGATGCAGGGTACTTCCTACTGTTACCTTATAACCACCGTCAATTTTTTCAATAACGGGAACATGCTTTTCTGTCGTTGAATCTGCTGACTTCTCAGGCAGCAAATTCATAGGTTTGCCACAGCAAACCAATACTCCGCCTGCTCCGTGGCTAACTTCTACAATATTACCACATTCAGCACATCTGTAAACTTCATTTCGCATCGCCATTTCTATCTCCTTTAATAATTCTCACCAAGTAATTCAAAGTATGCCTGGGGATGAGCACAGGCCGGACAAACTGCAGGGGCCTCTGTTCCTTCATAAATATAACCGCAGTTTCTACATCGCCATGTAACTGCTGTTTCTTTCTTAAAGACTGTACCTCCAAGAATATTTGCCCGCAGCTCATTATAACGTTTTTCATGCTGTTTTTCCGCTACTGCAATTGCTTCAAATACACCTGCAATTATATTGAGTCCCTCTTCCCGTGCAGTTTCTGCAAAAGATGGATACATCTCTGTCCATTCATATTTCTCACCTTCTGCACCGGCAAGGAGATTTTCCTCGGTTGTTCCTACTACACCTGCCGGAAATGACGCTGTAATTTCCAGTTCACCACCTTCAAGAAATTTGAACAATCGTTCTGCATGCTCCTTTTCCTGATTAGCTGTCTCAGCGAAAATATCAGCTATTTGAACATAGCCTTCCTTCTTTGCCTTACTCACAAACAGTGTATATCTGTTCCGGGCCTGGGACTCACCTGCAAAAGCCTTAAGCAGGTTTTTTTCAGTTTCTGTACCTTTGATACTTTTCATTTCATCCTCCATGTTAATAAGAACTATTACTAATAATAATCATTACAGTTATAAAGTCAATACTATTCCTTTAATTTATTAATTTCCGGGCATAAGGCGATAATTTCATCTGCTTTTCGCAAACGACGGCTTATATCTCTTGCAAGATTCATTATCATTAAAGAAAATACTTTCAAATTGTACTGACTAATCTGATACAGTCCTTTATTCGAAAGTGTCAGAGCTTTTGTAGGCCTTAATGCACGTACAGACGCTGCACAGGGCTGCACATCAATAAGTTCCATCTCTCCAAAAACATCCCCCTCAGAAAACACAAAAATACGGCTTAAATTATCTGAATCTACAATTTCCTTTAAAATCTCAACTTTACCCTCAATTATAAAGTAGATACGATCACCAGGTTCCCCTTCCCTCTCTATGAATTCACCCTCTTCAAACTCTTCCAGAACAAAGAAACCCCTTATGCCTGAAATCTGGTCCTCTGTAAGCCCGCCGAAAAGTGAATGGCTGTGTAATGAACTGAGACCAACCATTATTAACCCTCTTTTTTGATTTTAGCCCTTCCTGACCATGTTGTATACAAAAAAATTTAAATATTGCTAATAGATAAAATACATACTATGATAGAATATTATATTAGTTTGTAAGGATACTTGATGAAATTATTTGCTAAATTTTCAATATTAATGTTTATAGGTGTTTTATTTACAGGAGTTGCAGGAGTAATTATCCTGTTTTTTTTTGGTGAAGCTTCCCCGTATACAATCGGTGTAGCTTTCGGACAAAGTCTTATTATCGTATTTCTTGGTCTTTTAATGCTTTACATAATCATAATCCGATCTTTAAACAGGATTATCCTGGAAATCGAAGCTAAAGCAAAAAATCAGGATATCAGCAGTATTAACTTTGAAATTAACAGAAAGGATGAACCTGGCCGTATTATTACAGGTCTAAATAATTTTCTGTCAATTATCTCAAAAATCATGACCGATGTAAAATCTACAGCAGGTAAAAATCACAATCTGGGAGACAGTCTTTCTGACAAATCAGATGAATCTATAAATGCAGTAAAAGAAATTTCCAACAAAATATCAACTGTTTCCTCAGAGATTAGTGATATGGATTCTGATATAGAAAACTCCAGCAACTCAATAAAGGAGATATTTACAGCCATTCAAAATCTATCAGAACTTCTTATTGCACAATCAGAATCAATATCTACTTCATCATCTGCAATTGAGGAGATGGCATCATCAATAGACAGTGTTGCAAAAATTACAAAAAGCAGATCTGAAGCAACAGAAAAACTGGTACAGATGACAAATATTGGTGATAACAAGATTAAATCCACCGAAAATGTTATAAACAGTATTTCAAAACGAACTATTGAAATCCACTCTATAATTGCTCTTATTGATGATATTGCAAGTAGAACTAATTTGCTTGCAATTAATGCGTCCATTGAAGCAGCTCATGCAGGAGAAAAAGGGAAAGGATTTGGGGTTGTAGCAGGTGAAATACGTAAGCTGGCAGAAACAACTGAAAGCAATGTAGGTAAGATATCAGAATCACTAAAAACTATTACCACTGAAATAAATAATGCCCTTAAAACAAGCAGCGAGAGCAGCGCAGTATTTAAGAGTATTACAGAAGATGTAACAGATGTTACTTCAGGTCTACATGAAATTTCAGCCAGTATGGAAGAGCTTGCCTTTGGGAAACAGGAAATACTAAGAGCAACCACAGAGCTGATGTCCTCCAGTAATGAAATAAGCTCATTTACAGAAAATATGAAAAATAAAGCTGATACAATAAGCAATACCATGGGGATGGTAAAAGATACTTCCAGTAAAACTCTGGGAAATATGGAAGATATTGGTTTCGCAGCAGGAGAATTGAATAAAATTTTCATGCAGGTTACTACCCTGGTTCAGCAAAACCTGCTGAACACCGATCTCCTGGGTCAGAGTCTTGGCAGCTTCTACTCAGATCAGGTTGTTGTAGAAAATTACTCAGATGCAGAGATAGGCATTACATGGAGTGATATGCTCTCAGTTGGTAATGAGAAAATTGATGGTCAACACAAATGGCTTGTAGAGAACCTCAATGCTTTTCTCATGGCAATGATGGAGGGAGAGGGAGTTAATAAGATAAGTGAGATGCTGGAAAAATTGGGAGATTATGTTGTATTTCACTTTGATGATGAGGAAAAATATCTGGAGAGTATTGATTACCCTAAACTTGAAGAACATAAGGTAATACATAAAAATTTTGTTAAAGAACTGGGAGAATTAGCAACTGTACTTATGGAACAGGGTCCCAGTCCTGAACTTGCAATAGTACTGCAGGAAAAGGTTGCTCTTTGGTTGATAAATCATATAACTGTCACAGATATGGATTACAGATATTATTTTGAAAATCAAAAAAAGAGTTAAACTGTCACAATAAATTATTTTTAATAACTTTTTTTAAATAATATTACAAAATTTAGTCAAAATCTCGAATAATTGTATCATTATTTGAATAATTGTTGTATAATTCTATATGTAAGCAATAAATTAACCGGGGGGAATAATGAGAATAGATGAATTACTCGAAAAAAAAGGAATAACTGTTGAAACAATAAATAAAAACGAAAAACTAACAGCAGCTATAAAAAAAATGAACGAAAAACATATCGGGGCACTGATTGCTGTTGAAGACAGTGGTGATATTGCAGGTATTATAAGTGAAAGAGATTTGCTTATGGTTTGCACTAACTGCACCCCTGACAAGAGTGTTAAGGACCAAATGACCCCAGGAAACAAACTTGTAACTCTTAAAATGGAAGATACTCTTCGAACAGCCATGAAAATTTTTACTGAAAAAAAGATTAGACATCTTCCTGTACTTAATAGCGAAAAACTCGCAGGAATTATTTCAATTGGTGATGTTGTAAAAGAACTGCTTGATGTTGTTGAAGAGGAAAACAAATATCTAAAAGAATATGTTATGGGCTAGAGGAAATAATTTTACTCAGGGAAATATTAATGAAACAAAATAAACTAAAGAAAAGCATACTATTCCTTTTATTCCTAACGATTCTTCTTACAATCTCAGTTGGAATCCTTTCGGCAGAAGGGACCCGTGAGAAAAATGATGAATTTAAAATTACAGTTGCCGTCTTAAAGGTCCTTCTGGAATTGCCGCATCAAAGCTTCTTGGCGATAACTTTCAACCTGGATTTGGTGTCAATATTGAGTAT
Source organism: Spirochaetaceae bacterium (assembly GCA_030643345.1). GTDB lineage: Bacteria > Spirochaetota > Spirochaetia > B11-G9 > B11-G9 > JAJRQE01. The sequence continues at coordinate 5,593 of DAOWMA010000039.1, read as the reverse complement.
ATTATACTATCTTCTCCCATTGAGGCTGTAGCCAAAATGACAAGCGGTGAAGTAGATGCAGTATTTTTACCTGTTAATATGGCGGCCAAGCTTTATACAAAAGGCCCAAAATTCAAACTGGCTGCTGTAAGCGGTCTGGGGTCACTATTCATGGTATCCTCAGATAACTTAATTACTACCTGGAAGGACCTAAAGGGAAAAACAATCTACCTGACAGGAAAGGGTGCTACTCCGGACTATCTTCTCAGATATCTGCTTCTTGAAAACGGTCTTGATCCCGAAAAAGATGTGAAACTTGATTTTTCAGTCCAGGCCCCTCAAATTGCCCAATTGATGATTGCAGAAAGAGCTGAAACAGCATTTATCCCGCAACCCTTTGTTCTTCAGGTCGAAATGAAATCAAAAGAAGCAAGAACTGTCCTTGATCCACAGAAAGAGTTGTTACGAATACGGGGTGGAGAACAGGCATTTCCATTTACTGCTTTTGTCATTAGCCCTGAACTCTATGAAAACAGACCAGAGGCTGCTGCTGCTATAACCGAAGCTCTGGGAAAATCTATAAACTGGACACAGGAAAACCCCAGGGAAGCATCTCTCTTAATTGAAAAATTTGGAATTATGAGCGCGGCCATTGCTGAAAAAGCAATACCTGTTTCCGGTATTAAGTATATACCGGCAGTACAGGCAAAGGAGAGTGTTGAAGATTTTTTAAAAATGATGCTCGATCTGGATCCTGTTTCTGTAGGAGGCACTCTGCCTGATGAAGGGTTTTACTTCGACAAATAAAAGGCTGGTCGGAAGCAAGCTTCCTGCTCGCCTATGCAACCGGAAGCTGATAGGATTACTTTCCACAATAATATTGTTGATTTTGTGGAAAGTAATATCCATTAAGATAGATGCAGCTATTATTCTGCCAGCACCGGAAGATGTCATTCTCCGATTGGTTAAAATTACACAAAACAGAAAATTCTGGCTTGCGGTAGGAAACACTACAACACGTACTTTGTATGGATTTATACTTTCTTTTAGTGCCGGATTTATTACAGGAATTGCCTGCGGGAACAGTTCCAGGATAAATGCCGCCTTATCACCCTTTATATCTGTTATTAGAACCATACCTGTAATGTCCGTAATACTTATCGCCATGATTTGGTTTAAAACTGATATTGTACCTGTTTTTGTCTGTTTTCTAATGATATTCCCTATAATAACGGCTAATGTCTCTCAGGGAATCAGGGAAGTAGACAGATCACTCATTGAAATGGCTTCTGCCTTTAAACTGAGTAAATATAATATATTATTTCATATAACCATTCCATCAATAATTCCTTTTGTTCTGGCTGGGGTAAAGGCTGCAGTTGGTGTTGCCTGGAAATCTGTAATTGCAGCAGAAGTATTAAGCCAGCCTGTTAAAGCGATTGGAACAGGAATTCAGTTTTCCCAGATGAACCTGGAAACATCAGAAGTAATGGCATGGACTGTTATTGCTATTATTCTAAGCAGGATTTCCGAATTTATAATTGAACTGGTTATAAATAGTCGAAAATGGAGATTATCTAATTGAACCCCGGTGGAATAAAACTTAATGATATCTGTTTTAGCTATTCAAACCCCAATAATTCCATAAAAGATGGTGAAATGGTTATTTTCAAGGACTTTAATTTAAAAATCACTGCCTCAAAGGTTAGTGTAATACTAGGTCCTTCAGGATGTGGGAAATCTACACTTCTCAATATAATTCATGGTATCCTTACTCCGTACAGTGGGACCGTTGAAAAGGAAAACTGCAATGCAATCAGTTATCTCTTTCAGGAACCCCGGCTGCTCCCCTGGAAAACCGTAAGTCAGAATATAGAATTGATACTTAAAAAGCATTACAGAAAGAAGGAAAGGCAAAAAATAACCGAACATTATCTTAAACTGATCGGATTAGGCGATTTCAGTGATTTTTATCCTTCTGAATTATCAGGAGGAATGCGTCAGAGAGTGGCTATTGCCAGGGCCTTCGCCTATCCTGCAGAAATAATACTAATGGATGAACCATTTCAGGCTCTTGATCCCGGACTAAAATTAAATTTAACAAAATTATTCTCCACACTATGGATAAAAGATAATCGTACATCTCTTTTTGTGACTCATGATATTGCAGAAGCAATTTTTCTTGGAGATGAAATATTTGTACTTTCCTCAAAATTTCCGAGCATAATAATCGATCATACTATCAACCCGGTCCCCCGAAATAACCGACACCCGAAAAACCCGGAGTCTCTTAAACTTGAAACCAGACTCTACAGTTTATTAACAAATTAAATTATTAACAAGTTTAAAAAATACGATTGATTTTTCTTCAATACGACAATCTTTATTTATATAGTGACACTTATTTTTTCCTTAATTATAATTTTATTGTGACAGATAGTTGATTTTTATACCTTTTTATATTAACATTTCGACTATAATCATTGTATTATTGGTATAATACTTAAAATAATAATCATGGAGGTTCCATGCAGACTACAGAAGAGTATAAAATTACAGATGCACTTGCATCTTTTGTGGAGAAATGGCGTGAAAAACCGGGAAATCTTATCATGATACTGCATAAGGCCCAGGATGAATATGGATTTATTCCGCGAAAAATTGCAATTGAACTGGGACGAATACTTGATGTTCCACTTGCAAAAATCTATGGAGTTATTACGTTTTATAACTTTTTTAAACTCGAAAAACCCGGAAAACATAATATTCAGGTTTGTACTGGTACTGCCTGCTACCTGAAGGGAGGTATCGATATAATTGAAGAACTTGAAATACTCCTTGGTACGGGTATCAACACTGTAACTGATGACGGACTATTTTCAATTGAAAGTGTTCGATGCATAGGCTGCTGTGGTCTTGCTCCTGTTCTGCTTATTGATGGAGAAGTTTTTGGGAAGCTTTCCAAAGATGATCTTCCCAAAATTATTGCAGATATAAGAGATAGATAACATTACTATTGAAAGGAGTCTTATAATGGCAACAATAACCCTGACAGATCTTAAAAAACTAAGAGAAGATAATAAAGAAAATGAAAATATACAAATTATTGTTGGAATGGGCACATGCGGAATAGCAGCAGGAGCAAATAAGACATTTGATGCTTTTCTGGACGAAATTAAAGTAAATAATCTGAAAAACATAACAGTAAAACCTACAGGCTGTATGGGACTCTGTTATGTTGAGCCAACAATTACTGTTAAAACTTCCGGACAACCTGACATCATCTATGGAAATGTTAATAATGAAACAGCCCGTAAAATAATAAATGAACATATAGTTGAGGGGAAACTTGTTGATGGCCATATTTTTGAAAATCCTGCTGCAGATATTGTCAACACAGAAAATTATGATTCTGATTATAAACAATTTAGAATTGTTCTTAGAAACTGCGGAGTAATTGATCCGGAAAGTATCGAAGAGTATATTGCAAGAGATGGTTATATTGGACTTGAAAAAGCACTTTTTGAAATGTCCAGTGATGATATTCTGAATGAAGTTAAGAAATCCGGACTGCGGGGACGTGGCGGTGCAGGGTTCCCGACAGGATTTAAATGGGAATTCACAAAACAAATAGAATCTGATCAGAAATATATTATTTGTAATGCCGATGAAGGGGATCCGGGTGCTTATATGGATAGGGCCACACTTGAAGGTGATCCCCATTCAGTAATAGAAGCAATGATGATTGCAGGGAAATGTGTCTGTGCTGATAAGGGTGTAATATACATCCGTGCTGAATATCCTCTGGCGATTGAAAGGCTCGAAATTGCAATGGCTCAATCAAGAGAGCTGGGTCTTCTTGGTGAGAATATTCTTGGTACTGATTTCTCATTTGATCTCGAGATAAGATTGGGAGCCGGTGCTTTTGTATGCGGAGAAGAAACAGCACTTCTTGCTTCAGTTGAAGGTAATAGGGGTATGCCTATTCCAAAACCTCCTTTTCCAGCAGTAAAAGGCCTTTTCGGGAAACCAACTGTAATCAATAATGTTGAGACATTTGCTAATATCCCTGTAATTATTACTAAAGGCGGAGCCTGGTTTGCAAAGATTGGTACAGAAAAATCCAAAGGGACAAAAGTTTTTGCTCTTACAGGAAAAATTAAAAACTCAGGCCTTGTTGAAGTACCAATGGGAACCACATTGAGAGATATCGTATTTGATATTGGCGGTGGTATTCCAAATGATAAAAAATTTAAAGCAGTGCAGACAGGAGGCCCTTCCGGAGGTGTTCTTACTGAAGCTTTTCTTGATACACCAATAGACTTCGACAGTCTGGTAGCTGTCGGTTCCATGATGGGTTCCGGTGGTATGATTGTCATGGATGAAGATGACTGCATGGTGGATATTGCAAAATTTTATCTCGAATTCTGCGTCGAAGAGTCCTGTGGTAAATGTGCACCATGTAGAATTGGAACAAAAAAAATATATGAACTTCTGGATAAAATTTCACAGGGTAAAGGGGAATTGTCAGATCTTCAGAAAATTAAGGATATGGGCGCTGCTATGCAAAAAGCATCTCTCTGCGGACTTGGACAGACAGCACCAAACCCGGTCCTCTCTGTTATAAAAGCATTTGAAGAAGAAGTCCTTGAACATATCAATGATAAAAAATGCCGTGCCGGAAAATGCAAGGACCTTGTTACCTACACTATTGATCAGGAAAATTGTATCGGATGTACAGTTTGTGCGAGAAAATGCCCTGTTAACTGTATCGAGGGAGCAATAAAAGTTGCTCACAAAATTGACCAGAGTCTTTGTATAAAATGCGGCGCCTGTTTTGAAGTATGTAAATTCGATGCAGTTATTGTATCTTAGGCATTTTTAAGGAGAAAGCGAGTGAAAACTATAGGAATAAAGATCAACGGAAAACCTGTTCAGGTTGAAAAAGGGACAACTATCCTTAAAGCTGCATTGATAGATGACGTAAAAATCCCTACACTATGCTTTCATGATGATCTGAATCCATGGGCAGCCTGCGGGATTTGCGTATGTAAAATTGAAGGCTCTTCCAAAATGGTCCGGGCCTGTGCAACAGAAGTAATGGAAGGTCAGAATTATATTACACACGATCCTGAAATAATGGATATTAGAAGAACAGTACTCGAGATGATTATTTCAAATCATCCAATGGAATGTTTAACATGTGGAAGAAATACCACATGTGAACTCCAGGACCTTGCAGCCGATTTTGGTATTAGGGATGTACCTTACCATGCAGATGTTTCTGAACTTGAAAGAGATGAATCAACCCCCTCTATTATTCTTGATCCCCGGAAATGTGTTAATTGCGGCCGATGCACAATAGTATGTCAGCAGCTTCAAAATGTATGGGCCCTTGAGTTTCTTGAAAGGGGGCACAATACAAGAATGGCTCCTGCAGCTGGTGTTCTTCTAAACGAAAGTCCCTGTATTAAGTGCGGTCAGTGTTCAGCACACTGTCCTGTTGGAGCTATCTATGAAAAAGATGAAACTAAAAAGTTTTTAAATGCAGTCAGGGATAAGTCTAAACATGTTTCTGTTCAGATTGCTCCAGCTGTTCGTGTTGCCCTGGGAG
>DAOWMA010000334.1 GCA_030643345.1 Spirochaetaceae bacterium | reverse complement strand
TAAGTATATTGCAGAGATAAAATTGAATCCTGGTGAAATTCCATTGGTTTCCTGTAATGGTGATTCAATTAATCAGGTCCTCCTTAATTTAATAGTAAACGCTGCCAATGCGATTGAATCAATGGGTTCCAAAGATAAGGGTGAGATCCTAATCGAAACATCTATACTGCATGATAGTGTGAAGTTCAGTGTAACAGACAGTGGTCCCGGTGTTGACCCTTCAGTAAAAAATAAAATATTTGATCCCTTCTTTACAACTAAAGAGGTTGGAAAGGGTACAGGTTTGGGCTTGAGTCTTTGCTACGATATAATTGTTCAAAAACATCAGGGTAAAATCTGGTTCGAAAATTGTGATAAAGGCGGTGCGCAGTTTAATTTTACCATACCTATGAGGGAGGTAAAAGTATGAGCAGCGAAATCTCTATCCTTATAGTAGAAGATGAAATTATTACAGTCAATTTTATAAAGACCGGACTTGCCAAATATGGATTTACAGATATCTCCTACTGCCTGAATGCCAAAGAAGCTTTAATTCAGGTAGAGGGGATTAAACCGGACCTTGTTCTAATGGATATTTCACTCGAAGAGCGTTTTTCCGGAATTAAACTTGCTAAAGTATTTAGTGACAGCTATCACATACCCGTAATTTTTGTAACTGGAGGAATAGATGATGAAACTATTGCAAGGATAGAAGAGGCTGAACCTTATGGATTGCTGTTTAAACCTTTTCGTATTCAGACCTTAAAAGTCCTTATTAACATAGCTGTTAAACGAATGAAACTGGAGAAGAAAAAAGAGGAAAGTGAACAGAAACTTGAAATTTCCAAAATGCAGCTTCTGAATCAGGTAAGGGAGTTGGATACCTTCTTTAAAATATCCCAGATTGTAAATACGCGAAAAAATGTGGACGAGCTTATTAAGGATGCAATACAATTTATTCCAGGTGCGTTCAGTATGTCAGACTTAATCAGCATCAGAATAACTTACAATAACAGGGTCTATGAATCTGAAGGTTTCAGAGAAAGCCAATGGGTATTGAGCGAATCTCTTTCAAAAAATTATAAAACCGGAGATATGATTGAGATCTATTTATCCCTTGATGATTCGGAGGGGAGCTTTCCTTTTTCTATTGATGAAATAAATACTTTTTCTGTCGTGGCACAGCAGCTTGCACTTGTGCTCCAGCGCTTTTCTTTTGAGAAAGACATTAATGATCAGCTGGAATTAAGAGAGATGCTTAATAAAGTCCTACAGCGTCTGGTTAAATTTTCAGATGAAAAAATAAGTACAATATTAAGAGAATTACTGGATTATATTGGGCCCTATTTTAACTCTAAATATTGTCAGATTGTATTATGGAATAATGGTAACAAAGTTAAATCCAGTAACCGGACAACCTGGACGTCCGGAGAAGAGGTTGGACTTCATTTTCCATCCGAAAATGTTCTGATGGATTTGCAAAAAATAAAAAAGACTTGTTATCTTGATACAGAGTATCGCTCTGAAATTGAGCTGAGTAAAATTTCCATTGAGTATTTACAAACTGTATCGGATTATGGCTTTCTGGTCATTCCTGTATTAAGTAGAGAGAAATCTCTTGGTATAGTCACGATACTTCTGGACAGACAAAGAAATTTTAATATGAATGATGTTCCCAGTTTCAATATCATCGGTGATATAATTGCCATGACAATAGCCAAGTCTATAAGGGAACGCAAAATTAGAATATACAGACAGGCAATTGAGCAGAATCCATCTACTATTGTTATAACAGATCTGGCTGGGAACATAAATTATGTTAATCCCATGTTTACAAAGACATCAGGCTACACTTTTAATGAGGTCATTGGGAAGAATCCCCGAATTCAAAAATCAGGTAATCAGAGTCCTGCTTTCTATGAAGAGCTGTGGTCGACTCTTACCAGAGGTGAGCTGTGGAAGGGAACATTCCATAACAAGTGTAAAGACGGCCATCTTATCTGGGAACTTGCCGTGATAAGCCCTGTCAAAGACAGTAATGGTAAAGTTACAGGCTATATTGCAATAAAAGAGGATGTCTCTGATAAAGTGGAAGCAGAGGAACACCTCAGGAATCTCAATTCTGAATTGATTCAGACCCATGCCTCCCTTGTTCAGGAAGAAAAACTTGCATCTATAGGTAGACTGGCTGCTGGTATAGCTCATGAAATTAATAATCCTATTGGTTTTGTTTATAGTAATTTTAGAACCATGGGGAAATATAGAGACAATATCCAGTCTATGATTGAATCTCTAAATTCCAATAATAACCTGAATCAGGATTATCTAAAAGATCTTATGTCTGAACATAAAATTGATTTTATTATGGAGGATATGAACGAGCTTCTTAAAGAATCCTATGATGGGTTCGATCGTGTTATAAACATTGTTGACAGCTTAAGGAGTTTTTCCAGAGTTGATCAGCTGCAGTCAGTTGTTGTTTGCGACTTGAATGAATCAATTCAGACAACTTTGATTATTGCCAAAAATGAAATCAAGTATGTAGCTGAAATAAAAACAGAATTTGGGGATATTCCCAAAATAATGTGCAATAGCAGTGAAGTTAACCAGGTAATTTTAAATCTGATCGTTAATGCTGCCCAGGCAATAAAATCCGAAGGAAAGAGATCTATAGGTTCTATTTCTATAAAAACTTACCAGGAAGATAATTATATTTGCTGCGATATCAGAGATTCCGGACCGGGAATTCCTGACGATGTAATTGATAATATATTCGAACCGTTTTTTACTACCAAACCGGTTGGAGAAGGGACCGGACTGGGTCTGCATATCTCTTATGATATTATTGTTAAGAAACATAATGGAGTTATCTATGCAAAGAACAGCACAGATGGCGGCGCAGTTATTACCTTTAAACTACCAATAATAGCAGAAAGTGAAGGAGAAATTGTAAATGAATAAAGTTGTGATTCTTCTGGTAGATGATGAGAATGGATTCGAGTTGTTAAGTTTTGTTCGGGATAACTATCCTGATGTACAAAAACTTAAGAAGTTGCAGCCTTAATCAATTCTACCAAACTGTCCTGGTCCCAGGGTTTTGCAATTACATCAAGTATATTTTCTCTGTAGGGCTGAATGGATGCAATTACCTCTTTTGTTACAGTTCCTGACAGGATTATTATCTGTATTGCCGGATATTCAAGTACTACTTTTTTTATAAATTCAACACCATCCATTACAGGCATTCTAATATCTACAATTACCAG
>DAOWMA010000046.1 GCA_030643345.1 Spirochaetaceae bacterium | reverse complement strand
TATTGAATTGTCTACTTTCTTTCGCAGAGTAACACCAATTACCTCATATGTTCCGGTCCGGCTTGCGGCACATCCGGCGCAGGCACCCTTGTAACTGATATAAACATCGGTATAACCGTCTACCTCTTTCATGTCAACAATTTCGACACTTCCTCCGTCTGCATGCAGAATGGGCAGAATTGATTCAGTCATAACTTTATCAACCATTTTGTGCTTCTGAATCAGCGTCATTTCAGCAAAATCCTTCCTCTCTTCACCAAAGTTCAGCTTTTCACGCTCTATCTCAGCCCTGGTATCGCGCAGAATATCTACAAGATAAAACTTCCGTTCTTCATGTCCACCTGGTTTGATGCATGATTTGCAGAACGCTCCCGCCTTTGTGTACTGTGTTATTTCTTCAATCGTTTTGAGGTCGTTCAGCTTAATAACTTCCTTGATTGTGCTCAGTGATACCCGCGCACATTCACAGACTATCTCTTCGTCCTCAAAGACAGACATATCAACCTGTTTGTACAGCGATGCAGCCTTCTTAATAACGTCATACGCCATTACAGAACAGTGCATCTTCTGCGGCGGCACAGCCGGTGTGTCGGGTGTATCACGGAGAGCTTTTTCAACATCAATATTTGTTATTTTAACAGCCTCATCTACTGTTTTGCCGATACATAGTTCGGCAGTTACATCGCTTGAAGCTATTGCAGTACCACAGCCGAAACTTTTATATTTTGAATCAATAATTATCTCTGTTTCAGGATCCACCAGCCAGTAAAGCCTCACCGCATCACCGCATGAATCAGCCCCGTAATCGGCAATAATAAGTTTTGCTCCCTTTATCGCAGCTTCTTCTTCAGTTATTTCCCCCATAAACCGGGGATTATTCATCCTGTCGCTGACCTTATCGGAATAATGCTCCCAGAGGGCACCGCCTATTAAATCATTTTTAGCCATATGCCCTCCACCTAAATGTATTCTTTGTTGCTTGTTGATGAAATTCCACGCAGTCTTTCAACGGCACTTTTGATTGCATCTACAGCATAATCAATTTCTTCCTCAGTTGTGTAACGCGATAAACTGAACCTCATACCTGTATGGGCAAGATCCGCTCCAATCTTCATCGCCTTGAAAGTAGGATTTGATTCGAGTGATTCAGAAGAACATGCACTTCCCGTTGATGCTGCAATACCCTTCTGGTTCAGGTCCCACAGGAATGCCTCACCTTCAATACCGCGAAAACTTGCAAGTATTGTGTTCGGGGTTCTTTTATCCCGGCTACCGATTACTTCAACATCGTCTATTGAAAGGATTGCATCCTCAAGCTTGTCACGGAGTCTGCGAACCTCTGTTGCCTCATAATCAAGATTTTTAACAGCCAGAGCAAGTGCATACCCCATTCCGATCATATAGGCAGTATTTATTGTTCCGGCCCGAAGGCCGGCCATCTGCTCACCGCCGTGAATCAACGGAACAACCGATACTCCTTTTCTGATATACAGACCGCCGATACCCTTGGGTCCGTGAAACTTGTGCGCACTGAAAGTCAGGTAATCGGCCTGTATTTCCTGCATGTTTACGGGAATTTTCCCTATTGCCTGCACACCGTCAAGGTGCAGTTTCACACCGTTCTCACGACAGATTTCACCATATTCTTTTACCGGATTAATTAAACCGGTCTCATTATTTACCCAGATAAGCGATACCAGCGCTGTCTTGTCAGGATCAATTGCCTTCCGAAGCTCATCCGGATCTACAATCCCCTCCTTGTTAACAGGAAGCCATTTTACTTCTACGCCAAGCTTCTCAAGAAACATGTAAACTTCAGAAACTGACGGATGCTCAATTAAGCTGGTTATCATCTGTGGTTTCTTTCCATTTATAACACTGTCGAAATACAGCGATTTTATTACAGTATTGTTCCCTTCGGAGGCACAGCTTGTAATAATAATATCATCCTCATCATCGGCATTAATACCGTCATACAGCCTGTCCAGCGCCAACTTCATATACGGATGGACCTCGGTCCCGAAACTGTGCAGTGAATTAGGATTTCCATACATCTTTATAAAAAACGGATCCATTGATTCTTTTACAAGAGGATCAACCAGTGTTGTTGCATTATTATCTAAATATACTCGTTCCATATGCAAGGAATATAGTCACATATAAAGTAAAAAGCAAGTTCAGGACAGCTTTTTGTGCTGTGCCACATTTTGATTTTTTTAAGCACTTCTTATCTAATAGAGGGCTACTACCTGGCGCAAAAAGCCATGCAATCGTAAAAATAGGCCACATCGCAAAAGCCTACAAGATCTTCAATTTCCATGTTTAACTGCTCAACTATGTGAATAATTAGGTGCTTCCTGGGTAATTGCGATATCATGTGCATGACTTTCTTTAAGTCCGGCAGATGATATTTTTCCAAACTTTCTGTATTTCCTCATTGTATTAATATCCCGACAGCCGCAGTAACTCATACCCTTTTTCAAGCCGGTGACCAACTGGTACAAAAATGGTTTGAGTTCACCTTTGTAGGGAACTCTCCCCTCTATACCTTCCGGAACTGGAGCATCATTTTTTGACATTTGATACCGGTCTCCGGAACCTTCTTTTATTGCAGCCAGAGAACCCATACCCCGGTATGACTTAAATATCCGTCCCTCAAAAATCATCTCTTTTCCAGGAGATTCTTTCAGCCCTGCCAGCATATTACCGATCATGACACTACTTGCTCCGGCTGCTATGGCCTTTGAAATGTCCCCGGAATACTTAATTCCACCGTCTGCAATAACAGGTATTCCCGATTTATCAGCCTCTTCTGCACAATCCAATACTGCTGTAAGCTGGGCAACTCCAATTCCTGCTACAATTCTTGTAGTGCATATAGAGCCCGGTCCTACACCGACCTTTACTGCATCCGCTCCTGCTTCAATAAGTCTCCTGGTTCCTTCTGCAGTTGCCACATTTCCACCAATTACAGGAATGTCATATTCATTCTTTATAGCTCTGACAGCCTCTATAACACTCTCCGAATCCCCATGAGCAGTATCCAGGACAACAAAATCAACATGATTTTCCATCAAAAGAGGAATCCTTTTTTTATAATCCTGTGGGGAAATAGCTGCACCTGTAATTAATCTTCCTGTTTTATCTATTGCAGCATTCGGGGAAAGGCGCTTTTTTTCCATATCCTTAACGGTAATCAACCCTGCTAAACGTCCATCAGCATCAACAACCGGGAGCTTCTCAATCTTATGGTTGTTAAATTTTTCTCTGGCGCTTTCGGGTGTAGGGAAATTGTTTGCAACAACGGGGTTTTTAGTCATGGCATCTTCTACAAGAATTCTATCATCAACACAAAACCTCAAGTCCCTGCCGGTAATAATACCAACAAGCTTATCTTCTTTAACAACAGGGAGTCCGGAAATATTATATTCACTGATAATTTTCTTCACATCTGCAATTGTCTGGTCCGGTGAAACAGTTACCGGATCATCAATAATCCAGTTTAGAAAGCGTTTTACTTTCCCCACATGAGCGGCTTGAATTTCGGGACTCAGATTTCTATGAATTACACCAGCTCCCCCTTCGAGAGCAATTGCAATTGCCAGTGCAGATTCCGTGACCGTATCCATGGCAGCCGAAAGAACCGGTACATTTAAATAGATATCAGATACTAAAAGAGTCCTGGTATCTGCGTTGCCCGACAGTACATTCGAATATGCAGGGACAAGTAAAACATCATCATAGCTTAGAGTTTCAGTTATTTTTTGCATCTTATAGAATCTCCTTAAGAATTTTCATTTTACGACCGTATTTTCCTACCAGGTCCCGTGTCTTTTCTACAGCCTTGCCGCAGTATTTCTGAGGATTAGAGAAAAACTCCTCTGCATCTTCTCCGGTTGTGGATTCAAGTCTTTCAGAAATATATCCCCACAATTCGGAATCTTTTTGAAGTTCATCCACAAGGCGGGTTCCTTTTGCTTCACATTGAAGAGTAATTTTACGTATCTTCTCATGGGCATCTGTATCACCGGAAAGAGAAAGCAGAACATAGGCAGCTTCAGCAAGAACAAGATCTCCCTTTAGAGTGATATTTTCAAGAAGTCTTTTTCTGTCTACCCGTATTGTTGTAACAATTTTATTCATCCGTGCTATAGCAGCAACAAACCCGGAAATATAGTCTGCAATAAATCTGGAAGAAGCAGAGTTTGACATATCTCTCTGATGCTCGGATATCTGATCCATATAGAAGGTCATAACCCTTGGGAAAAAGGCTTTCCAGAGACTCTTAACATGTTCGGAATTCCAGGGGTTACGTTTTTGTGGCATAGTTGAGGAACCCACCTGACTATCTGTAAACAGTTCTCTGAGTTCATCTATTTCCGTTCGCTGAAGATGCCGCAGATCGTCAGCCAGATTGGCAATTACTCCAAAAGCAATATTCATCTCCAAAAGCAGGCGCAGCAGATACTCCGGTTCCACCATCTGTGTGGAATACTCTGCAGGTTCAATATCCAGAAGCTGAAGAAACTTTCTCTCCAGATCAATCGGGTCCTTAACAAGAAGGGAAGTTGCATTGTATGCTCCAACAGCCCCTGCAAGTTTGCCCCGTAGGTCCCCGGATAGTTCTTCAAGTCTGATAATAGATTTTCCCAACCGGGCAATAAATTCTGCAAAAGAAAACCCCAGGGTAACAGGAACTGCATGCTGTCCATGGGTTCTGCCAACCTGGGGTGTATCAGCCTCTCTCTCTGTAAGAGTAAGCAGACTCTCCATAAGCCCAATAAGAGCCGGAATCACTACTTTCCTCGAAGCATCCCTCATCCTCAAGGCGGCGGCAGTATCCAGGATATCTACCGACGTAGCTCCCAGATGGACAAAGTGACTTACACTGTCCGGAACATTTAATTTAATTATATTAACAAGGGCACGAATATTATGATGAGTTTTTTCCTCTTCCTCATAAACTGTTTCCGGAGTAATGGTTTTTTCAAGATTTTTGATTTGCTGGATGATCTCTCCAGACCCAGGCATCTGCATTTGTATGTGGGTTTCCAGAAGAGCCGATTCTACCTTGATACAATATTTAACGACGGCCTCTTCACTCAGGTACTTGCTTAAGTTTTCAAAAAGAGTACGATTCGATAAATAATAACGATGATCAAGGGGGGATAAATTTTTAAAGATATTTCGAGCTTCCATTTACCATTAGTAACGAAATTACATATTTTTGTAAATAGGAAGAGATTGATTTATCAAAAAAAATTAAGCAATATCCCAAATGATTTTTTAAATCAATTAGATTTTCATTAATTTTTATTAATTGGATTCATCTCTTGCCTTTCCTGAACTTTAAGTGTACTTTACTTAAAGAAAAGGATTATCAGCAACATGGACCATGAAGAATTGAAAGAAAAGTATACCGTGCTCCAAAAGCAATTAGCCCAGGTTGGTTATATCTGCAACGGTACAGTTATGTCTGTGTATCGCAAATGCGGCAAACCCAATTGCAGTTGTAAAGATAATCCCAAAATGCAGCACGGGCCTTACCATATCTGGACAAGAAAGGAAAAAGGGAAAACCGTTACCCGCTCTCTATCAAAAAAACAGGCTGATCGCTGCTCTGAATATATGGATAATTTCAAGGAAATGGAAAATATTATGGAAGAAGTGAAAGAAATCTCAATACAGATTATTGAACAGGCTAAAAATAGCTAATTTATTAATCAATACTCCGGGAGGCTTAATTTTATGGTATTAGTATTAAATGTATTTAAACAGGCCCTGACAATAACCCTTTTTGTATTTACCATGATGCTTATATTGGACTATTTCAATGTCCTGACAAAGGGAAGGGTAAACAATCTTATCAAGGGCAAACAATGGAGACAATATACAATCTCTTCATTCCTGGGGTCCACTCCCGGCTGCCTGGGTGCTTTTTTGAATGTCTCATTTTATGTTCACGGCCTTATTAGTTTTGGCGCTCTGGTAGGTGGTATGATCGCTACTTCGGGAGACGAAGCATTTGTTTTGCTGGCAATGGTACCTAAACAGGCAATGTTTTTGTTTGCTCTACTCTTTGTCTTTGGTATTGTTTTGGGCTGGTTATCAGATAAAATAGCCGGAGGACTGAAACTTAAAACATGCAGCCATTGTACTCTGCAAGTTGTACATGAGAACCAGGAAACCAATTTTTTCAGCAGGCAGCTGATTATAAAAAACTATATAAAACCATCATCTATCCGGATAATGTTAGTTTCCACAGCTGGAATAGTTACAATAGCTGTTATTTTGGGTTTTATTGGATCAAGTTCCTGGAACATAAAACAAGTTATACTCCTGGTGTTAAGTATTGTTTCTTTTAGTATTATAGCCACAGTCCCTGAACATTTTTTAAAAGAACATATCTGGAAACATATTGCTAAAAAACACATTATCAGAATATTTCTATGGTCGTTTTTTGCAATCCTGTTTGTTGAGACTGGTTTTGAATACTGGGACATCGAAGGGTTTGTACAGCAACACATGGAACTGGTAGGGCTGATAGCAGTTCTTTTGGCAATTGTACCTGAATCCGGTCCCCATATGATCTTTGTTATGCTTTATGCCAAAGGCCTGATTCCTTTCTCAATACTGCTTGCAAGCTCTATTGTTCAGGATGGACACGGAATGCTCCCCCTTCTCTCCTACACTGTAAAGGATTCAGTGCTGATTAAGATATTCAATTTAGCGTTCGGCATCATAATCGGACTTGGTTTTTATCTATTAGGATTCTAATTATCAAATAAAAAAAGGAGATGCTTTAATGAACAGACAGACGACAAAAAAAATAGGTTTAATTGTGAATCCAGTTGCAGGTATGGGCGGTAGTGTAGGATTAAAAGGAACTGATGGAACAGCGTATAAAAAAGCATTGGAATTAGGTGCTCAACCAGTTACTCCTGCAAGAACAAAGGATTTCTTTAACTATATCAAAAGAAAAGATGAAATTTATTTATTTACAGCTCCCGGAAAAATGGGAAAGGACCATATTCACAATTTGGGCATACCCTCTAAAGTAATTGGCAGGAAAGCAGAAGAGACTTCATCAGAAGATACAAAAACAATTGCCGTCGAAATGTTGGAACAGGGAATTGAACTACTGATCTTTGTCGGTGGTGATGGCACTGCAAGAGATATTTATAACGCAATAGGTCTTAAAATACCTGTTGTCGCCGTACCTTCAGGGGTAAAGGTTTTTAGTGCAGTCTTTGCTTTCAACCCCAGAGCAGCAGCAGGGATGGTGGATGCATTCATTAAAGGACCACATTTTACCGAGGAAGAGGTCCTCGATATTGACGAAACGGCTTTCAGGGAAAACAGACTTGCATCACAACTGTATGGCTATCTTCTTGTACCAGATGTTAAAGAATACCTGCAGGGCAGCAAGGAGTGTTCAAATACAAGTGTGCCCACAGTGGAAAGTAAGAAAAAGATAGCTGCTTTTATACTCGAAAACATGGATAAGAATGCTTTATACCTGCTTGGTCCGGGAACAACCTTGAAAACCATTACCGATACAGCTGGAGTAGGAAAAACTCTTCTGGGAGTAGATGCCATGGCAGACGGCAAAATAATTGGTGCAGATGTAAATGAACAGGGAATCCTTTCCCTGTTTCAAAAATTTGAAAAAATAAAAATAATCGTAACACCAATCGGCGGCAATGGATTTATATTCGGCAGAGGAAGTAAACAGTTTACTCCTGACGTGATAAAACGTGTCAGCAGAGAAAATATTATTGTTGTAGGAACACTGGACAAATTAAACAAGCTGGATTCCCTGCGGGTTGATACAGGTAATTTTGACCTGGATAAAACTCTTTCGGGAGATATGGAAGTTACAGTAGGTTATAATGAGATTTTAAAAATGGATGTAAGATGTTAGAACAAGCTGTTATTTTAAAGGAGATACAATTATGATTACTTTTGGTCCGGTCCCATCCAGACGCCTGGGGCGCAGTCTGGGTATTAACAATATTCCTCCCAAAGTATGCAGTTATTCCTGTGTGTACTGTCAGGTTGGGCGCACTAAAAATATGCAGGTAGAACGCAGTACATTCTATGAACCAGAAAAGGTCCTTGAAGATGTCCGCGATAAGGTCAAAAAAACAAAACAAAAGGGAGAAGTAATTAATTACCTGGCCTTCGTCCCCGATGGAGAGCCGACTCTGGATAATAATCTTGGCCGTACAATAGACTTATTAAAGCCATTGGGAATAAAAACGGCTATAATCACCAATGCTTCTCTTATCTGGCGGGAAGATGTTAGGGATGATCTGATGAAATTCGATTGGGTTTCTCTTAAAATTGATTCTGCAATTGAAACCATCTGGCGTAAGACGGACCGTCCTATTGGAAGCCTGAAATTAAAGGCTCTTCTGGACGGCATGCTTGAATTCAGGCAAAAATACACTGGAGAGCTGGTGACAGAAACAATGCTTATAGAAAACGTAAATGATGGAGAAGAAAATCTGGAAGCAATTGCAAATTTCTTATCCCACCTTAATCCTGCCAGAGCCTATCTTTCTATACCAACCAGGCCTCCTGCAGAAAAAGGGGTACATTCCCCGAATGAAGTTGTAATAAACAGATCCTATCATGCCTTAAGTAAACAACTTGATAATGTGGAATATCTTATTGGATATGAAGGTGATGCCTTTGCAACTACCGGTATAATCGAAGAAGACCTCCTGAGTATCACATCCGTCCACCCTATGAGGGAAGAAGCTGTTAAAGAATTATTATTAAAAACCGGAGATGACTGGTCTATTGTTCAAAGACTGATTGATCGGGGAAGTCTTATCGAAACCCGGTATGATGAACATAATTTCTACGTAAGAAGATTTCCAAAAAGAAAGGAAAGGTGAATAAAGCAAAAAACCCTGTTATTTTACATTAAAGTAAGATATCTGGTACAATACTATTATGATCAAACAACCAATCACAGACAACATAATAAATGACCATCTGGAAAAAATCGAAGCAGATAGAATAGATGTATTTCTGCTTAATAACGGTACTATCCGTGGAGCTATGCTTCATGGGACCAAAATGATAAACCAAATGAGAGTAAATCATAACCTTGGAATACTGGAAACTCTTACACTTGGACAGTCCTATATGGGAGCAGGGCTTATGACATCCATGATTAAAGGTAATGATAGAATATCTTTTGCAATAGAATGCGGAGGACCAATTAAGGGATTATCTGTTGAAGCCACTGCTTCCGGTAATGTTAGAGGTTATCTCTTTGCCAATCCTATCCCAATCACAAAACCTGTTGAAAGCTTTGATTTATCACCTTTCTTCGGTCCCGGATTCCTTAGTGTTACCAAACACCTGGAATCATCAAAACAGCCTTTTACCGGACAGGTAATGATGCAGCATGGGCGTATAGCAAAAGACCTGGCAAATTACTTTCTGGAATCAGAACAAATAAAGACAGCTTTCGGCTTAAGTGTATATTTTGAGAAGGAAGGAAAAGCGGTTGGAGCCGGGGGATTTTTTCTGCAGGCCCTTCCGGGAGCTGAAGATACTGCTTTGGGATCTCTGGAAGAAGCTATAGAAGAAATGCCCTCTATAGGAAAGTATTTTGCAGAGGGAGGATCTACCAG
>DAOWMA010000358.1 GCA_030643345.1 Spirochaetaceae bacterium | reverse complement strand
GTCTAACTAATTACAAAAGGAGTTAAGGGATGAAGAAACATTTAAGTAAAAAAACATATTTCAGAGCTATCATCGAAATTCTATTCCTGGGACTATTTGCATTTCTGGTATACATCCATAAAGTACAAATGTGGCTTCCGGTTTTTGCAGTCGGTATAGTTCTTTCCCTGTTATTCAGCAGATTCTACTGTGGATGGATGTGCCAGATGAATACCCTCTTCAGGCCTATAAACTGGGTTTACGGAAAACTGGGAATAAAAAGGTTAAAAACCCCCGGTTTTTTCAAGTATAAAGCAGTAAGATATTTAATTCTGGCATTGATGCTGGGATCCATGGTCTTGACAATGAGATTAAAACTAAAAATTAACCTTCTTCTATATATAACAATTGCATCAGTTGCTGTTACACTTATTTTTGAAGAATCCTTCTGGCATAGTCATGTCTGCCCCTATGGGACCATCTTAAGTCTCTCTTCAAGACCATCAAAATTCAGTGTTAAAATTGATGAAGAAAAATGTACAGCCTGCGGTCTGTGCCAAAAGGTATGTCCTTCAGAATCCATACTGACACTTGATACAAAAAAGCGGCGAATTACAAAGAACAGCTGCCTTACCTGTTTCAAATGCCAGGAAGTTTGCCTAAGCGATGCCATATCTTACAGAGTATGAAAAACGAACAAAGACTTATAAAAATATTAAAATCTCTAAAGCATGAAGGAGAAGAACAGGCTCCTCCGGATAAAATGGGAATATCCCCGACTCAGGTAAATATAATTGATGAAATATTTCTTGCCGGAACAATAACAATTAAAGAACTTGCAGAAAATCTTAAACTTACCCCCCCCACTATTAGTGTAGGGGTAAAAAAACTTGAAAAAAATAAACTTATAAAAAGAGAATCACACAAGGAAGATGGCCGAAGTGTTCTTCTAATACTGACTAAAGAAGGTAAAAATCTTCATGAACGAATTGAAGAATACAGGAACACCAGAGTGAGGGAAATTCTCAACAAATTAGAACCTGATGATCAAAATAAAATGCTGTCACTTCTGGAAAAAGCAATAACAAATAATTGATTTACTTTTTTTCAGAAGGGACCCCGAACATCCCCATTAATAGATCTGCACCCATCATATCAGGACTCTTCATACTCTCCAGACCACTCAAAAAATCTTTAAGATCAAGGACCTCTTCCAACATCAGAAGCCTTACAAAAGCTTCGTTTTCCGGTGTTGTATTGATAGATATTTTATCTTCATCCTGTATTAGAGTTATAAGAATTTCATCCTTTCTTATGTGATATATCTGTTTGTTATAATCAACCTTATGAACAAAAAATTCCTCATTTCTAAAACCTTCCAAAAGTTTTTCCCTAATAAAATCAGCCATCTTTTGACCGGGAAAATCGAGTTCTATTGTATGAATGTTTCCAATATCTTTGTCCTTGAGTTTTGAACGGTATCCGGATCCACCCTGAAAAGTTTTTATCAGATACGGCGGAGCAATTATACTCGCTGCAAGGAGTGTCATTATTGCAACTCCGAACATATCCTGCCCAATCACCCCGGATGAAAGACCTATTCCGGCTATAATCAGGGTAACCTCTCCCCTGGGGAGCATCCCTGCTCCAATTCTCATTGCTCCCTTAATATTAAATCCGGCAGCAAGAGCAGGAATTCCGCATCCGAATATCTTTCCGGCAAAAGCTGCTGCAGTATACAAAAGGCCAAATACCAGAACACCTTTCATTGCTTCAAAATTGACCATCATTCCCATTATAGTAAAAAAGATAGGTACAAAAAAATTATAGATACCAAGGAGTCTTTCCCTAGTTTCATGTGCTACATCAGTCTGGGAAAGGGCAAGGCCAATTACATATGCACCTATAATCATTGCAAGACCAGCCATCTCTGAAAGTCCGGACATAAAAAGTGCAAATCCGAAGGAAATAATAGCTATCATATCCATAGATTTAAAACGTTTTAGATTCTTTGCCAGTCTGGGGGCAACTATAATTCCAATTACAGTACTTATCAGCCAGAATCCAAATGCTTTTAGAGCTATTATCCCAATTTCTCCCCAGGGTACTCCAGTCCCTGAAGTTTCAACCTTAACAACACCAACAACAACAGCCAGCAGTATAATTCCTATTACATCGTCCAGTACTGCAGCTGCCAGTATAGTCACTCCTTCAGGAGATGACATTTTCCTCCGTTCACTCAATATTCTTGCTGTTATACCAACAGAAGTTGCCGTTGACAGAGTTCCTAAAAATAAAGCTTTGGGATCCATAAAATGTACTACATCATCAAAAAAGAGGACTGTAATCAGATCACCTAAAACAAAAGATAAAATTACTCCTCCAAATCCTACAAGTGATCCTTTCCCTGAAAATCGTAGAAATGTTGGAAGATCTGTTTCCAGGCCGGCAGAAAACAGAAGGATAATAGAAGCAACAATTGCAAAACCGTAGAGTTCAGGAGTTACTGGTAATGTAGTTCCAGGAAGGGGAAACAATGATCCCCCATGAAGAGCGGGAATATGTATTGCCCCCCAATGCATAAGGACCAATTATCATACCGGCTGCAAGTTCACCCAGAACCCTGGGTTGATTCAGCTTATTCTCAAAAATCCAGCCTAAAATCTTGGCTGTAACTATTATTACTGCCAGCTGAAGTACAAGCATTGTCATTAGATGAGTCATGAAGGCCTCTTAACGATAAGAGATAGTAATTCATCTTTTGTTTCTGCATTAATCAGCTTGTCCCTCATTCCTTCGCTGGTAAGAACTCTGCTTATATCTGCAAGAAACTGTACATGCGGCCCGGATCTTGTTGAAGGAGACAGGGTCATTATAAATATTTTACCTGGAACTCCATCCAGTGACTTAAAGTCCACACCTTCCTTAACTATCCCGACACAGGCCAGAAGCTCAGTCACAGCATCTGTTTTTCCATGGGGTATGGCAACTCCCTGTTGTATTCCAGTGGACATTTTTGCTTCTCTTTCCAGAAGTGCTTCCAG
>DAOWMA010000186.1 GCA_030643345.1 Spirochaetaceae bacterium | reverse complement strand
GACATCGGTCCCCGATGATGCCCCCTCCAAAACAGAATCTTTTCCGGTTCTAACGGGGAAAAATTCAGAACCAGGGTCCTCGTCCCCAAGAGCAAGAAATCTTGCCTCTGCGCAAGGTGTTGATATATCTTCTGTTTCCGGTACAGGCCCTTCGGGAAGAATTATAGAAAGAGATGTTATTAAAATAAATTCAGGTAACGCTCCTGCAAGTGCCGTGGCAATAGAGAAGATGCTAAGTTCCGGTGGTGTACGACCGGCCGTTGGTTCCGGGATTGGAGGAAGGGTCCTTTCTTCAGATATAGACAGTTCTATAGGGATTAATTCCGAACCAGCTGCTGCAAAATCAATAAGTACAGAAATTCCTGTTAAGGGTGTACGAAAAATTATTTCCGGCCTAATGCTGAAATCTCTGACCACAACAGCTCAGCTTACTTTGAACAGTTCTGCAAATGCAGAAAATCTTCTTGCCCTTCGCAAACGCCTGAAGAATAGTTCCAAATCCCTTGGTTTAAACAGAATATCGGTAAATGACCTGGTAATGTTTGCTGTGGTAAGAACTCTAAAAGACTATCCTGAATTAAACGCCCATTTCCTGGGAGATAAAATTATTCAGTATGGAAATGTCAACCTTGGAATTGCTGTAGATACAGACAGAGGTTTGATGGTCCCTGTTGTTAAGAATGTTCAGAATCTTTCTCTAAAAGATTTTGCCAGTGGAAACAGGGCAGTTTATGATCGCATAAGTTCAAACACAATTTTGCCTGAGGAACTTTCCGGAGCAACTTTTACAGTTACTAATTTGGGAAGTCTTGGAATAGAAAGCTTTACCCCTGTATTGAACATTCCCGAGGTTGCTATCCTTGGTGTGAATAGTATTTATCTAAAACCCGTAATGAAGAATGGTGAAGTGGTCCACGAGTCATTTATAGGTCTCTCGCTGACTTTTAATCATCAGGCTCTGGACGGAGCCCCGGCTGCAGGATTTTTGCATCAGTTAAGTAAGAATATTAAAGATATTGATCTTATGATGGCAGTGTAGGGGGCTTATTTATGTACGATATAATAATTATTGGTGCCGGTCCCGGGGGGTATGTAGCTGCTGAACGGGCTGGTCAGCTTGGGAAGAAAGTCCTTCTTGTTGAAAAGGAAGAGCTTGGGGGAGTCTGCCTTAACAGGGGATGTATTCCCACAAAGACTCTTCTTAATTCATCAAAGCTATATAAGCAGGCAAAAGGTCCTGCACCCTATGGTGTTCATGCTGAAGATGTCACGTTTAACTGGGACGAGGCGATGACCTGGAAAAAAAAGGTTGTAAAAAACCAGAGAAATGGTGTTGCTTTTCTTATGAAGGAGAATGGAGTCGAGGTCCTTATTGGTAAAGCTCTGCTTCTGGAAGGGAAAAAGGTCAGAGTAGATAATAAGATCTATGAAGGTCAGAATATTATAATATCCACCGGTTCATCCAATTTCATCCCTCCTGTCCCGGGGGCAGATGGTTCCAATGTTGTAACCAGCAGAGAGATCCTTGAGCTGCAGGAAATACCGAAATCTCTTGCCGTTATTGGCGGCGGTGTTATTGGAATGGAGTTTGCCTCACTTTTTTCCAACCTGGGAGTAAAAGTCAGTGTCATAGAGATGCTGGATGAAATTCTTCCAATGATGGATAAGGACCATGCACGTGTCATGCGCAGAGATATGAAAGGGATAGATTTCCATCTTTCCTGTCGTCTTGAGAAGATAGAAGGGACGAGTCTTATTTTCTCTACCAATGGTAAGAGAGAAACACTGGAAGCCGATCTTGTTTTGATGGCAGTTGGAAGGCGTCCAAACATTTACGGTCTTGAGAGAATCGGGCTGGATAT
Source organism: Spirochaetaceae bacterium (assembly GCA_030643345.1). Classification (GTDB taxonomy): domain Bacteria; phylum Spirochaetota; class Spirochaetia; order B11-G9; family B11-G9; genus JAJRQE01. Next base: position 3,396 of record DAOWMA010000186.1, on the reverse strand, counting down.
TGATAAGGGACAAATAGTTGTAAATGAGAGAATGGAGACAAATCTTCCGGGTGTTTATGCTGTTGGAGATGTAACAGGTCTTTCGATGCTTGCCCACTCAGCTTCCAGAATGGGTGAAGTTGCAGTAAACAATATCTGCGGTAACAGGGACAGAATGAGATATAACGCTGTTCCCTGGGCTGTCTATACAAGTCCTGAAGCTGCCGGGTGTGGAATGACAGAAGCAGAGGCAAAAGCCAGTGGAAGGAAGGTAAAAACTGCCTCTGTGTTAATGAAGCATAACGGTCGTTTTCTTGCTGAGCATGGAAAAACTGCTGTAGGAACTTGTAAAGTTGTTGTGGATGCAGAAACAGAAGTCCTTCTGGGAGTGCACCTTATCGGCGGTATTAGTTCGGAGCTTGTTGCTGGAGCTGCCGCAATGATTGAGAGTGAATTAAGAGTTAAAGAGATAAAAGAGATAGTATTTCCCCATCCGAGCCTTTCCGAGGTGATTCGGGATGCAGTATGGGCAATAGATAGATAAGGAGTAAAGATATGCCGAAAAATTTAGTTGTAGATCCAAAAGAGATAAGAAAACCGGGAGTAATTAAAATAAAGGATATTCCGGTAAACAGTTATGTTTCTGATATAAAAAAGGAACTTAAAATATACGGGAAAGAGGGCCTTAAAAAGATATACTACCATATGCTGATAATTCGTGAATTCGAAATGATGCTTAACTCCATAAAGCAGGAAGGTAATTATCTTGGAATTGAGTATAATCACAGAGGTCCTGCACACCTTTCCGGGGGTCAGGAGTCTGCAGCAGTTGGTCAGTGTGTAAATCTTTCTGAAGATGACCTTATCTTTGGTTCCCATCGAAGTCATGGGGAGATTCTTGCCAAGAGTTTTTCTGCAGTAGATAAAATTGATAATGGAACTCTTCAGAAGATTATGGAAGAGTTTAATAACGGGCGTCTTTTGGGTGTTGTGGAAAAAGAAGCTCCCGGAAAATCTTTAAAAGACACGGCAGAGAATTTTGTACTCTACGGTGCACTTGCAGAGATTTTTGCAAGGGAAACAGGATTTAACAGCGGTCTTGGCGGATCAATGCATACCTTTTTCGCACCCTTCGGTTCTATGCCGAATAACGCTATTGTTGGCGGAAGCGGCGACATTAGTGTTGGAGCAGCCCTGTTTAAAAGAATTAACAGAAAACCTGGAATAGTTATTGGAAATATTGGAGATGCCGCTCTCGGCTGCGGTCCTGTATGGGAAGGTCTGGCTTTAAGCTCAATGGACCAGTACAGGACACTTTGGGATGCTGATCTGGGTGGTGCACCTCCCTTTATGCTGAATATATTTAATAATTTTTACGGCATGGGCGGACAGACCAGCGGTGAGACTATGGGTTACGGAATGGCTGCCAGAGTAGGAGCTGGTGTTAACCCGGATAACATGCATGCAGAAAGGGTAGACGGGTTTAACCCTCTTGCAGTTGCAGATGCAATGATGCGAAAGAAAGAAATTCTCGAAGCAGGTAAGGGCCCTGTTTTTATGGAAACAATTACCTACAGGCTTACAGGTCATTCTCCCTCAGATGCTTCCTCCTACCGATCAAAAGAAGAGATGGAGAGTTTTAAACAGAATGACAGCCTTGGAAGTTACAGGGAATACCTCCTTGAGAACAAGGTTATTTCAGAATCAGAAGTTTCTGAATTAAAAGATAAGGTTGTTAATAAGATTAAGAGTACTATGACATTGGCAATAAACGATGAAATTTCACCCAGAGTAAATGGTGCTTTTATAGAATCTGTAATGTTTTCCAATGGGAAAAAACCTAAACTTGAAGAGAGAGAACCTGAAGTCCTTATGCCTAAAAAAGACAATTCAAGGGTTAAGGCCATTGCAAGGCGAAACAGATTTGCCTTTGATGAAAATGGTAAAGAATTTTCTGCAGCAAAAACTTTCAGTTTCAGAGATGCACTCTTTGAAGCTCTTCTGGACAGATTCTACGAAGATCCTACTATGATAGCCTATGGAGAGGAAAACCGTGACTGGGGCGGAGCCTTTGCAGTTTACAGGGGGCTTACAGAAGCTCTACCGTATCACCGTTTGTTTAACTCTTCAATATCTGAGGGTGCCATTGTCGGCAGTGCTGTCGGTTATGCCATGAGTGGCGGACGGGCAGTCGTGGAACTTATGTATGCCGATTTTATGGGTCGGGCAGGAGATGAAATTTTTAATCAGATGCCTAAATGGCAGTCAATGAGTGCAGGTGTTCTGCAGATGCCTCTGGTCCTCAGGGTTTCTGTAGGCAGCAAGTACGGGGCCCAGCATTCCCAGGACTGGACAGCTCTTGTTGCCCATATTCCCGGTCTGAAAGTTATGTATCCCACAACACCATACGATGCCAAGGGCATGCTAAACATGGCCCTTACAGGTACAGATCCTGTTGTTTTCTTTGAAAGTCAGAAGCTCTACGGTATTGGCGAGATGTTTGAAAAGGACGGTGTCCCGGAAGGTTATTATGAAGTTCCCGAAGGGGAACCGGCTGTAAGGCGCACAGGAAAGGATTTAACTATTATAACAATAGGTGCTACAGTATATCCTGCTCTGGATACTGCAGATATACTTAAAGAGAAGTATGGTTTGGAGGCAGAGGTTATAGATCTGCGTTTTATGAATCCTTTAAATTATACACCTCTAATTGAGTCAATTAAAAAAACAGGTAAGGTTTTACTTGCATCAGATGCTTCGGAAAGGGGATCATTTCTTCATACAGTTTCTTCTCATATAGGAAGGCTGGCTTTCGATTATCTTGACGCTCCACCTGTTGTAGTAGGGGCCAGAAACTGGATAACCCCCCCTGCCGAAATGGAGGAATATTTCTTTCCCCAGGTTGATTGGTTTATAGATTCAATTCATGAATCTATTCTTCCTCTGGAGGGGCATAAAGTAACAACTGTTCAGACAGACGGAGAGTTTATACGGAGAAACAGGTTAGGAGTATAGTACACTAATGGCAGCATTAGAAGAATATAAAGAGATAATTAATAAGTTGAATAAGGGAAGTGCGGTGGAGCGAAAATCTTCACTTCTTGAAATTGCTGGATTAATTAAAGACAAAAAACTGGGCCGGACAGCAAATGAGGAGGTGAATAATCATGTTCATACTACTTACTCATTCAGTCCCTATTCACCCTCCGGGGCGGCTTTCGCAGCATGGCAGGACGGGCTGCAGGCAGTAGGTCTTATGGACCATGACTCTATCTCCGGAGCAGATGAGATGCTCACCGCTTGTAAGGTAATGAACATAGCATCAACAATAGGGTTTGAGATTCGGGTCAACTTTTCCGGTACTTCTGTAGCGGGGTTACGCACCAATAATCCTGACTCAGTAAATATCTCCTACAT
>DAOWMA010000136.1 GCA_030643345.1 Spirochaetaceae bacterium | reverse complement strand
CCCGATTTGTACGAATTCCCAGGGATATTTCGGTTCTTCAATTTTTTCTGCATGCTGCCAATCCTGGACATTTTCCGAAAACATTATATAATTGCTGAAGCCGTCTATTCGTGAGATCTTGGGAAAAGGGCCATCCCCTTGTTTTGTGCATATTTTCCAAAAACGGGACTCACAGAGAAATGGTAGAAATCCTTTGTCTCAAGCAATTTTGGTAAAATGGTAAATCCATTGTACGCAGTAAAGGTTGCATAATAGGTTATACTGCCGTCATCATCTGTAAACTTAACAAATCTGGCATCTTCAATACCGTTTTTTTCTGAATCGGAAACCGGGAAGATTACCCGTTCGGAAAGTGCTGTATCAAGCGAAAATGTTATTTCGTAATTAGTGCTGGCAAGCCAGATTAGAGACCGGATAACATTCTTTTTTGAGTATGATAGAGTAACGTTTTTTACACATTCATGTATACTTGCATGAAGTTCACTGTAGGTGAAATCATCGCCAAGCCTGTTCATTACTGTTTCTACGATACTTTTATGGATATTCATTTCATCCAGTTTTAGATAGAATTTGCTTTTGTTATATGAATAAATTTTTATTATATCCGGTTGTTCAACAAGAGTATTGACTGGTTTAAAAACCAATTCATTGTTTTTATCAATAATTCCGCTTCTAAAAACTATGGAGGAAATATGTCCCTCTCCGGTTGCACGAAAGCTTACGATTATTCTCTTTTGTCCTTGTTCCAGATTTGTTTGATCGGGATCTTCAACAATGGATGGATTAAAAAAAGCAGCAGATTCAATCGAATACTCATGAGTGAAGTATGAGCCTATTAATAATATTCGTTCCCTGGATAGTGAGTTTGCAGTAATATTTAAGCTGTCTAATATGTGTACTATTTTGTTGAAATTTTTCTCAAACTCTTTCGTGATATTTCTATGCCGCTGAGCGAAATTTCTGAGTACCTGATTAAGAATTGTTTCTACAACCTCTTCTGAAAGGGCAAGCACTTTTTTAATTATATATTTTCCTCTCCCTTCTCCGCCGGGTATATAAAAACGGGCGATAACCCTTTTTGAGTCGGGATAAAATTTATTTCCCATCCTTTTTACAGATACAGCCATTTTGTAATATATCCTCTCTATTATTTTATATAAAATTATAATATATAGGATGTGTATATGCAATATACTGGCATATTATTTCAAATATCCCAGCCATTTGCTCTGTCTGTCTATCATATGGTCCACCAGTTCAGGAATTTTAGTGCATAAATTGACAACAGGGTTAACAAGAAGTGCCTGGATTACAGCATCCCTGCTTTTTTCAAGGACTGCATGTGATGTCATATCATAAACTCCGCAGTAATTTCGAAGGAGTGCGGCAAAACCTCTGGGGTAATCGGGGAATGCAATACCTTTAATTCCATTCTTCCCAATAACTGCAGGTACTTCTACAGCAATATCCGGGGGCAGAGTCGGGATAAGCTTGTTATTCATTATATTCACTGCAGGTTCCTCATACTGGTGGTCAGTTATTATCCCTTCGATAATTGGTATTACTCTTTCGTGAGAATTCCCCTCTATCTTCCCCTGATCAGCAACGGAGAGTACCTGGCGGTAATAGGTATAAAAATCTTTTATTCCTCTGTGATCTGCTACATCATGGGCCCAGGAGATATATTCTCCCAAATGACTGTCCCCGGTAATAGGTAAAAGTTTGAAATTTTCCATAATAAAATGGAAGAGTTTTCTGTCAGACCAGGAGCGGATTTTTATATCTTTATCAAGAGTGGTCCTTTCGCTTACCCCTTCGGTTTCAATCATTTCTCCTGTTTTTTCAAAGTGGTTAAGGATTTCGCTGTAACCGGGTTCCTTCTCAAAAAATGCAGGAGCTCTGTCCATTATATCCTTATATGCATCAAGGCCGGTATCTTTATAGGATGCTTCCAGCATAACACTAAAATGATTAAGGCCGGCAGCTCTGTAAGATATATTATCAATTGGTGTTTCCATCAGGGTTGGCAGATATCGTGGCAGAGATGCAATCTCGTGACACATGCCTGTAAATTTTAATTCCGGAAATTTTCTCAGTACTGTAGTTGTAATTGCTGTCATTGGATTTGTGTAACAGAAAATATATGAATCAGGAGAGAGATGATTAATGTCTTCACAAATTTCCAGAATAGACGGAATAATACGCAGGGAGTGGAATACTCCTCCTGCCCCTCCGTTTTCTCCGTAAACCTGGGAAATTCCGTACTGCTGCGGTATGCTCCAGTCCATATCCCAAAGTTTAAATCTGTCTCCAGCTTCAATGGAGATGATAACAAAATCAGCATTTTTGATAGCTTCTTTTCTGTTAGTGGTAGTTGTAAGTGTAAAAGAAAGGTTTTTGTTTTCTATATATTCCCGACCTTTTTGTGCAACCTGTTCCAGAGTTATTCTATTTATATCCATAAGACATATTTCTGATCCTGAAACTATTTTACTTTGAAATATATCACCAAGCATTCCCAAACCAAATTGAGCGCTTCCAGCTCCAATTAAAACAATTTTCATATTTACTCCTTTTATTGCACTTTTAGGCTTTGCAGATTTCCAGTAAGACATATTTTATGAAGTCTTTGCAAGGTTTTTTTAAGTTTTTCTTGACAGATCTCTTTTCCTGTTCTATTCTATGAAAGTAGTATCATGAAAGCACTTTCATAGATAGTAATTTTACTGTGGAGAGTTTGGTATTGGAAAAAAAAGCAACCATTTACGATGTAGCCTCTTTAGCTGGTGTGAGTATTACTACGGTTTCCCGGGTACTCAATTCGCCGGGGCAGGTAGCTGTACTATCCAGAAAGAAAATTGTAGCTGCAATGAAAGAATTGAATTTTGTTCCAAAAGCTGAAGCCATTGCAAGAGCAAGAAAAGACTTTAAACGTATTGGTGTGTTGGCCCCTTTTTTTACAGCTCCTTCCTTTGTACAAAGAATAAGAAGTATAGCTGAAGCACTGGCTGTTACTGATTATGAGCTGATTACTTATTCGGTAGCCAGTGCAGAGCAGCTTTCAGGTTATCTCTCAATGCTTCCTGTTTCAAATCGGATTGACGGACTTATTATACTTGCTCTGCCGGTAAAAGAGGAAGAGATACAACTTTTTAAGGATTACAATCTTCCGGTTGTTATGGTTGAGATTTCTCATCCGAATGTGTCCAGCATTGAAATCGATAACTTTGCAGGAGGGAAACTGGCTGCGGAATATCTTTTATCAAAGGGTTATAAAACTTTTGGGTTTATTGGAGAAGGCGGACAGCCGGCTTATTCACTTCATGCAACTGAACAGCGTTTTGAAGGTTATATAAAAACATTATTGGAGAATGGATTTAGTGTATCAGACAGCAATATTTCGTTTCCTGAGTATGGAATGGATTTTTCAGTTGAAGCTGTTACAGGAATATTAATTGGAGAGGAAAACCCTGAAGCCGTTTTTGCAGCTTCGGACCTTCATGCAGTTGGTGTAATAAAAGCAGCCAGAGAAATGGGTATGAAGGTCCCGGAGGATATTGCTGTAATAGGGTTTGATGATATTGATATTGCAGATTATATGGGGATAACTACTATCAATCAGTCTTTAAACCAGTCCGGTAAGACAGCAGTCGAACTTCTTATTAAACATATGAAAGATCCTTTGTGTGCAGTAAAACATATAAGTTTTCAGTTGAATGTTATTGAGCGATATTCCGCCTGATATCAGGTGGGTTGCTATAAATCACTATTTTGAAAAGGAGTATGAAAATGAACAAATGTATTTTGATTCTTCTCACCTTATTTCTTGCCTTCTCTGTTCTGTTTTTGGGATGTGCAAAAAAAGAAGAAGTAAAAGTTGAGGAGGAAGCAAAGACAATTACAATCCAGGGTGCTTTTGTTGATGAAGAAGCGTTCAGGTTCGAAGAATGTCTGGCTGCATTCGAGGCAGAGACTGGAATTGATGTTATCTATGAAGGATCGAAAGAGTTTGAGACTCAGATCCTTATTCAGGCAGAAGCAGGCACTCCTCCGGATATCGCTGCTCTTCCACAACCCGGGCTAATGAGAAATTTTGCTAAAAGAGGTTTTCTTAAACCCCTTTCTTCAAGTGTGGTTTCGAGGATAGATAAAAACTACACAAGTGCATGGAAAGATTTAGGTTCTTACAACGGTAAAGTCTATGGAGTTTTCCACAGAGTAAATGCAAAGAGCTTTGTCTGGTATCCAAAGAAGGCCTTTGAAGCGGCCGGTTACAAAATCCCCAAAACATGGGATGACTTGAAACGTCTGTCTGATCAGATTGTTGCCGATGGTGGTGTTCCATGGTCTATCGGTATTGAGAGCGGAGGAGCCACAGGTTGGGTGGCTACTGACTGGATGGAAGATATTATGCTTCGAACAGCAGGACCTGATGTTTACGATAAGTGGGTTAATCATGAGATCCCATTCAATGATCCTGCAGTCGTAAATGCAGCTGAAATTATGGCGGATATCTGGCTTAATGATAAATATACCTTTGGCGGACCTTCAAATATTCTGACAACATTCTTTGGAGATGCTGTTACTCCTCTTTTTGATACACCTCCTACAGCATGGCTTCACAGACAGGGAAACTTTATTACAGGTTTTATGCCCGAAAACATCCAGGCAAATCTGGAAGAAGAAGTCGGCGTATTTGCTCTTCCTGAAATAAATCCCAAATGGGGTACACCTGTTCTTGGTGGTGGAGACCAGTTTGTGGCTTTCAATGATAAACCTGAAGTTATGCAGCTGATGGAATATTTTACAACCTGGGAATCTGCAGCCCCCTGGGCAAAAGCAGGCGGAGCTATGTTTCCTTATAAGGATTCTAATTTTGCCGATTACTCATCTGATATAGAGAGGGAACTGGCTAAAATCCTTGTAAATGCAGAAGTATTCAGATTTGATGGTTCTGACAATATGCCGGCAGAAGTCGGTGCCGGAACATTCTGGACGGGAATGGCAGACCTTGTAGGCGGAGTACCTATTAAGGATGTACTTGGTCAGATAGAAGCAAGCTGGCCTGCAGAATAGGAAATTTTGATACACCAACAGGAAGTCTGTTTTTACAGGCTTCCTGTATCTAAAAAAAATATTTAGTTAGTTAGATAGACTGGAGACAGGAGAAATACTGAAATCTAAGGAGAAAATAATGGGAGATCTGTACGTACAGGATAAACCGGGAGGTATTCTCCAAAAGATCATAACAGCCTTTGGCCGGGTAGTGGTATCTTTTTTTATTCCGGTAGTAATTTTTGGTGCACTATGGCTGGGTTTTATATTTCTAAGAGACAGTGGTGCTTCCCATGTAATTATTGCCCTGGTTGCAATTATCTGGGGAGTAGGCGGTGTTGCAGCTCTTTACGTTGTAACAAATTATATCTTACAGAAAATGCCTATAAAATGGCGAAAAAGGTTTGTTCCTTTTATGTTTGTAGGACCTGCAGTAATAATATTAAGCTATTACCTTCTTTTACCTACCTTTCGTTCTCTATATATGAGTTTTATGGGAAAGTTCTCTGACAATTTTGTAGGGTTTGCAAACTATAAATATATATTCACTGATCGCACAATGCGCATCGCATTTATTAATAACCTTGTATGGATGATTTTCGGTACCAGTTTTAGTCTGATTTTTGGAATGATTTTTGCGCTTCTTTCGGAAAGATCAAAATTTGAGAAGTTGGCAAAATCGCTGATTTTTCTGCCTATGGCAATATCTTTTGTGGGGGCAGGTGTAATTTGGAAGTTTATTTATGCTTTCCGGCCTGCAGGTCAGTCCCAGATAGGGTTACTCAATGCAATTGTTACCGCTTTGGGTGGAGATCCTGTTAACTGGATAGTCCTCCGACCTTGGAATACACTGTTTCTTATTATAATTCTTGTATGGCTCCAGTCGGGATATGCAATGGTTATTCTTTCCTCTGAAATAAAGGGGGTCCCTGTTACCCTGCTGGAAGCCGCCAGGATTGATGGGGCGGGAGAGTTTAGAATAATCTTTCAAATTATTATACCCTATATAAAAGGCGCGATTATTACTGTTGGAACTACAATTTTAATATTAACTCTTAAGATCTTT
>DAOWMA010000329.1 GCA_030643345.1 Spirochaetaceae bacterium | reverse complement strand
TTTTACACCTCCAAGAACAGCTGCAAGAATTGTAACCAGTAAATAGGATTCACCGTAACCTGCTTTAGCAGAATTAAAACGAGACATCATAATTATTGCGGCAACTCCACAGTAAAGACCGGATATCATATATGTCTTTATAATTAACTTTCCATTGTTAACACCTGAAAAAAGTGTGGCAATGGAATTGGAACCAAACATATATATATTAAAACCGGTTGCTGTATGATTCAAATAGGAAGCCATTGAAAAAGCACAGATTGCAAATATTATAAAGGGCATTGGTATTCCTGCAATCTTACCATTTCCAATAAATCTGATAAAATCAGGCATCCCGGAAATTACATAGCCTCTTGTTATAATAAAGGCCAGTCCCTGTAAAAGTTTCATGGTCCCGAGAGTGGCCAGTATGGGAGGAATGTTTATTACAGATATTAGAATACCGTTAAATAATCCCACCAGAACAGATACCCCCAGAGCAGCAATTATTGCAATTAATATTATCCAGATATCTGTACTTGCCGGTACTTCAGGGACAATCCAGGTTGTTAGAATTAGAGCGGCAGTAATTGCCGACATATTTGTTGTTGCTATTATTGAAAGGTTGATACCACCTGTTAACATGGAGATCATCATTGCAAGAGACAAAAGACCAAGTTCCGGAAGCTGAAATGCCATTCCCTGAAAAGTTTCAATTCTAAGAAAATGTCCCGGACTTAATATCGACAAGAATATAATAACTCCTGCAAGAATCAGACTTAGGACCTTCGTTTCATTGTCCATGGATATTTTAAATTTTACCATTAAGCTGTTTCCTCCAGGACATCAATTACAGAGGTCCCCCGGGATTTTATCTTGCTCTGATATGAACTAAAACCAATGCTCACCAAAATTACTACTCCTACCAAAAACTGGAACCAGACTGCAGGAACAGCCATCAGTGTCATTCCATTCCTAAGAATAGCTAAAAGAGCTACTCCAAGTATTGCTCCAAAAACACTTCCCTTTCCACCGGTAAGACTTGCACCCCCAAGAACAACGGCGGCTATTACATCCAGTTCTTTTCCAACAATGGAATTAGGAGCAACTGTCTGGACAAGGAGAGCCTGTACTACTCCTGCAATCCCGGAAAGAAAACCCATAAAGGAATAAACAAAAGTTTCGGTAAGAAAGATATTAAACCCGACCCTTAATGAAGATTTTCTATCACCACCCAGAGCATAGATACTTCTTCCAAGAATTGTATATTTAAGAATAAGTATCACACTTATTACAATCAGGATCCAGATAAATGTAACCACAGATAATCCATAGGGAATACCATTGCTGTTATAAAAAGTAATAAGCCTTATTTCTGCAAACTTTCGAAACCAGTCAGGAAGGGAATAGATCCACCTCCCCCCTGTAAACACAATTAAAAAACCATAGTAAATATTCATTGTTGCAATGGTTGTAATTATAGAAGGGATTCGAAAATAATAAATTAGTAAACCATTAATCATTCCCAAAAGAGTTCCTATAACAGCCGAAATTGCTAAAGCCGTAAAAATATTCCCACCAAATCGTATAATAAAAAGAGCCATCACATACTGGCCAACAGTTGCAATAGCAGCAAATGAAATATCTATCCCCCCGGATATAAGAACCAAAAGCATACCTATAGCCATTATGCCAACAAATGAATTACTCTTAAGTATATCGAACATATTCTCAGCAGTCATAAAATTCGAATTTATTGAAGTAATAATAATTGAAAGTAATAGTATAATTATAACTAAGTAGGTTTCATGATACTGAAACAGTTTCTTCATTTTATGTACTCCGATTCAAGAGATTCAAGTATCTCTTCCTCTGTTGCTTCATCTGTAATGAACTCCGAACTTATTCTTCCACGATTCATTACAATAACACGATGACAGCTGTTAAGCACTTCAGGAACTTCGTCTGAAATTATTATTACACCCATTCCCTCTGCTGCCAGATGCTTTATTGATTCATGAATACTCCCCTTGGCAGCCACATCAATACCAACTGTAGGCCCGTCAAGGATAAGAAGTTTCGGCTCTGTAGCAACCCATTTTGCAAGAACAACACGCTGCTGATTGCCTCCGGAAAGTGTTGCAACAGGCGCATCTACGGTCGGAACTTTTATACTGAATTTTGAGACCAGATCGGAAATTTTATCAGATTTTACCTTATGATCTATCAACCCCAGCTTCTTCAGGAGTCTTCCTATTATGGTAATTACTGTATTTTTTGAAACTGCCTGTTCCATAATAAGTCCCTGAACAAGCCTGTTCTCAGGAACATATGCAATCCCAAGATCTACGGCTTTAGTCACCGAGTTAAGTTTTACCTCTTTCCCGTTTATCTTTATTATACCGCTGTCAGCCGGATTCATTCCAAAAAGAGAAAGAGCCAGCTCAGTTCTGCCGGATCCAAGAAGGCCGGTAATACCAAGAATCTCTCCTGGAAAAAGTTGAAGGGTAATATTTTTGAAATTATCTTTTTTTGACAAATTATCTATCTCTAAAAGCGGTTCATCCCGGGATACCAGAGTACTTGTTTTTGTATATTCAAAATTATCACCAGTCATTAAAAACTCAATTTTTTTACTATCCAGACCGGCTGCCGGATAACATCCGATTTTTATACCGTCTCTTAGAATAGTTACCCTTTCCGCTATCTGCATTACTTCATTTAGTTTATGACTGACAAACAAAGTTGCAATTCCCTTATTCCTTAGATCTATAACTACTCTAAAAAGCGCATCTATCTCCTTACTGGTAAGGGCCGTAGTTGGTTCATCCATAATCAATAGTTTAAGTTCGCCGGTCAGGGACCTGCAGATTGCTACCAACTGCTGGTCTGCAATTGAGAGATCTTCCACTTTCACATTCAATGGAATATTGATATTGATTCTTTCCATAGCTTTACGGGCTGTTAAATAATAAGATCTGCTGTTTATAAATTTCTTCTTTTCAGATATTACACTACTTAGAGCAATATTTTCGGCAACTGACAAATTAGGGAAAAGTGATAGGTCCTGATAAATAACCTCTATCCCCTGATGGATTGAGTGAATGGAGCTTCTGTGAGGACTAAGCTCCCCATTAATATAGATCTCTGAACCACTGTCCGGTTTTTCTACCCCCGAAATAATCTTGATCAGGGTAGATTTACCTGAACCATTGGCACCGGCGAGACAATGGATTTCCCCTTCTTTTATCTCAAAGTCAACACTATCCAGTGCCTGAACTCCAGTATATCTTTTACTGATATTCTTCATGCCCA
>DAOWMA010000375.1 GCA_030643345.1 Spirochaetaceae bacterium | reverse complement strand
TTACAGTTCCATGAATGAAACAGAGGAGGAAGAAACAAATAGGAGATTATTAAACTACTGGGCACTATTTCAGTCGGAGGGAATAGATCTTGTTATCCTTGAAATTGAAAAAGAATCATTCCTTTACGGCGATCGTCCCTTCTTTGCCAGGATTGCTGACGATAAGAATATTACTCTTTTCCTTCGATATCCTGAATCATGGGCTGTATATTCAATAGAATCACTGGAAAATCTTCCAATTAAAAAATTTGAAAATTCTATGACTCTGAATACAAAAAATTCAGAAAATGTTTTAAAAGTTTACACAGTCTGGCTATCTGAGAAATATATTTTGCAGATAGGTATAAGTACAGCAAGAAGTGTTCAGCTGCTAAACTTATACAGGCGGAACTTTATTTTTCTACTTATAGGATTGTTACTACTGGGATTCGGTGCAGGAGCTTTTTTCTCCGGACGATTTTTATCACCATTACGTAATTTAAATTCAGCATTAAAAGATATTCTTTCAACAGGCGATTTTTCAAAACGTGTACAGGAAAGGGGTATCCGGGATGATCTGGAAGAAATCATATCCATGTTTAATACCATGCTGACCCGTATTGAAACTCTTATCATTCAGATGAAGGGAAATCTTGATACAGTAGCTCACGATCTGCGAACACCAATGACCATTTTACGGGGATATGCAGAACGTGCACTTAGTGCTCCTGAAGACATTCATACTGCAGCAGACGCACTTTCTACCTCTCTCGAACAATCAGAAAAAATCATTTCCATGCTTGATACTATTATGGATATATCTGAGGCAGAATCAGGAACTCTAAAACTTAAAAAAGAAGATCTGGAACTCGATAAGGTTGTAGAATCACTAACCGAAATGTATCAATTTATAGGGCAGGAGAGGAATATTAGTATTACCGTAAAAACTCTACCATATCGAATATCTGCAGATCCAATTAGAATAAGACAGGCAATTGGTAATATTCTTGATAATGCCGTAAAATATTCACCCAATCACAGCACAATAGAAATAAGCATGAAAGATCTGAACAATCAAATTTCCATCATCGTAAAAGATGAGGGTTCAGGAATCCAGCAGGAAGATCTTCCATTTATCTGGGACAGACTCTATAGAAGCCCTGGAGTTAAAGATATCCCGGGAACCGGATTGGGTTTAAGTATGGTTAAGGCTATTGTCATGGCACATAAAGGAATAGTCTCTGTGGAATCCTCTCTGGAGACAGGCAGTATTTTTACAATCAGTTTTCCTTATATCTGATTTAATATTACAAAAATGTAATGTCTCTGAAAGGTTATTGATAGTTTCTAATTGTACTATTTATACAATCAAGATTCAGAGGAGATACTATGAAAACCAGAAAATTTTTAGTAATTATTTTTTCAATGATAATTGCCACTGCTACAGTTCTTTCTGCAGATAGTGGTTATTACACCTACAGCCGTTCACAGAATCCTAACAGCCTCGAGGCAATTCAAAATACAAACAGACAGATTGCAAAAGAGGTTCTTCCTGCAATTGTATCTATAGATGTTGTAAGCATTGTCGAAAGACAAACTGCAACAAATATGTTTTCCTCACCTTTCGACCTGTTCTTTGGAAGGCCAAACCCAAATGGAGATAAAAATAGTGAACCCAAAACCCAGGAATTTAGAAGCAGAGCTATGGGTTCGGGAGTTATCGTACAAAAAGATAATAAGACCGTCTATATTCTTACAAATAATCATGTTGTAGGAGAAGCAGATGAGATCACAATTCATCTGGATGACGGAAGAGAGTTTGAAGCTGAAATTGTAGGCACCGATCCAAGACGGGATATTGCTCTGGTCAAGTTTGAAACAGATGAAGACATTCCTGTTGCAAGATTGGGAAATTCTGACGAAGTACAGGTTGGTGATATTTCATTTGCCATTGGTAATCCCCTGGGGTTCAGTTCAACCTTCACTTCCGGTGTTATAAGTGCTATAGGAAGAAATGCTGATAATAGACTTGGGACCAGTTTTACCGATTTTATTCAAACCGATGCCGCTATAAATCCCGGAAACTCAGGAGGAGCTCTTGTAAATATTTATGGAGAAGTTATTGGAATAAATACATGGATTGCCAGTCAGACAGGTGGTAATATCGGACTTGGTTTTTCTATACCAATTAATAGAGCAAAAGAGATTATCAATGATCTTATTGTCTCCGGAAAAGTCCAATATGGCTGGTTGGGAATATCGATGGGAGATCCATCAGACAACATGATTAAAGAAATGAAGCTTACCAACAGATCCGGGGCCTTTGTATTTAATGTCTATAATGATTCACCAGCATGGAATGGAGGTATCAAACCGGGAGATTTTATTACATCAATCGATAATAAAAAAATAAAGGATGGTAGTGATCTCTTACGAATAGTGGGTAATCTGGAACCCGGGAAAAAGTATCTCTTCAAGCTTGTCAGAAAAGCTAAACTTGTCACCACCTATGTTAAAATTACTACCAGGGAAGATGAGGACTCTATAAAGAGTAATTCAAATAATTTATGGCCCGGCTTTACTATTGTGGGAATTACAGATGAAATTCAGAAAGATTTGAATCTGCCTAAGAATATTGGTAAGGTCATGGTAGGTTCTGTTGCAGAAGGATCACCTGCATATACCGCAGGTATAAGGAATGGTGACATTATTAAAGAAATTAACAAAAAGAAAATAAACAGTGTGATGGATTTTTATGAAATTTTAAATCGTAATAACGATGATTCTGAAATTATATTCAAAATCAATAAACAGGGAACTGATGTAATTCTTGGAATTGTCCATTAAATGATAGGGG
>DAOWMA010000017.1 GCA_030643345.1 Spirochaetaceae bacterium | reverse complement strand
TTCTGAATTGGCTTCGGGAGAGAAGCCTGCAGATATTTAAAGAGCGATTTCTTGAATGCATAAAAGTTTCTGCAGTAATAGGTATTAAAAAAGAACCTGTCTGGCAGGTAAAGATAATGGCGAAGCGCTGGGGCAGTTGTACAAGGGAGGGAAAGATTTATTTAAATCCCAAACTTGTTGCCGCACCAAAAGCATGCATTGATTACGTTATCTTTCATGAACTGTGCCATACAAAAGAACATAATCATAGTTCAAGGTTTTATTCTTTACTTTCCAGAGTATATCCTGACTGGAAGAAATGGCGGAATTATCTGAATGAAAATATTGAAGTCAGGATAGTATAGAATGTGTTATAATTATCATGCCCAGAGATTAGTTGAATCATTTTCTTAGCCGATGCGTTAATGATTGTAGGGGCGCGCAGCGGTTTGTTTTTTTGTAGGGATGCCCCTTGAGGGTATCCATGCATAAAAACAAACGGGACCCCCGAAAAGCATGACCCTGTAGGGGCGGGGTCTTCCCGCCCTTGCAGGGTAACGCCCGGAGTATAATCAGAATATTATTCTGGTAGAGAATAAAAATAACTTGTATAATTCTTACAGGGGGAGTTTAATGTTCAAAGTTGCAGTTACAGATGACAGATACGGAAGTTATGCTGAAGAGAAAAATGTACTAAAAGAAATAGACGCAGAGCTTATTATACTAAATCCGGACAACAAAACAGAGTTTGACAGGGTAATCAGAGATGTTGATGCCCTTCTTGTTAATCTCCATCCGATGACTGCGGACCTGATATCCAGACTTGATAAATGCAAGGTGATTTCCAGATATGGAGTTGGTTATGACAATGTAGATGTGGACACTGCTACACAAAAAGGTATCTGGGTTGCCAGGGTACCGGATTATTCTATTGAAGATGTATCCGATCAGGCCCTTGCTCTGCTGATGGGTTGTATAAGAAAAGTTGCGTATAAAGACAGAATGGTCCGTAATGGGAAATGGGACCTCCACGATGATCAACCCTGCCACAGAATTAAAGACAGAGTTTTAGGCTTGATTGGTTACGGAGCTATTGCAAGACGGCTCCATGAAAAAACCATTGGTTTCGGATTAGCAAAAGTGCTGGTTTATGATCCCTATGTTGATGATGAAAAAATTGAAGCGAAGGGCGGAGTTCCGGCGGACCTCTCTTCTGTTTTGACCGGCTCTGATTATATATCTGTCCATGTTCCTTTGGCTGATAATACCCTCGGAATGATAGGGAAGGAACAACTTAAACTGATGAAAAAGAGCGCAATACTGATAAACACCTCCAGGGGTGCGGTTCTGAATGAGGCTGATGTAGCAGAGGCACTGGAAATTGGAACAATAAATAGTGCAGGGCTGGATGTTTTTGAAACAGAACCGCTTTCAATGGACAGCCCTTTGCGTAAACTTGATAATGTAATTCTGTCCGATCATACAGGCTGGTACAGTGAGGAATCCAAAAAGGAGTTAAAGACAAAAGCAGCTCTTAATATTGCAGCTGTTTTGAAGGGAGGAAAACCGGTCTATCCGGTCAACGAGATTCAGAATCCTGCTTAGAGGAGCAAACCTGATGATTAAAACCGCTATCTGCAATGAATTATTTGGCAAAATGAGTTTCCAGGAAAGCTGTGATTTAGCTGCAGCCCATGGATTTAATGGATTGGAGATTGCTCCCTTTACTCTCTTCGGTAATGTAACTTCCATTCCTCCGGATACAATTAATATGATAAAAAATGCCCTTAATAACAGCGGCCTTGAGTTTGCAGGCCTCCACTGGTTGTTTGTAAAACCGGAAAATTTGCATATTACTTCTCCGAAGAGACAAACAAGGGAGAAATCCTGGAACCATTTGAAAATGCTGCTAACCCTGGCAGGCGAACTTGGAGGAGGGTATCTTACTCTTGGTTCCCCAAAACAGCGAATAGCCACAGGAATAAGTATAACAGAAGCCTGGAAATATATGGAGGAGGGGCTGTTAGGAGTAGCTGATGCAGCAGCTGACTGTAA
The DNA here is from genome assembly GCA_030643345.1 of Spirochaetaceae bacterium. Taxonomy (GTDB): domain Bacteria; phylum Spirochaetota; class Spirochaetia; order B11-G9; family B11-G9; genus JAJRQE01. The sequence goes on along the minus strand of DAOWMA010000017.1, from coordinate 10,916 downwards.
TTCAACTGTATGTATTGAAGCTCTGGCATCTACAGATACAAATGTTATAAATACCCTGAAAGAATCCAAAGACCTTATAAACAGGGTGAATAGAGACAGTATTTCCGGTATGTTTGACTTTCACAACTGCGGTGACGAGACAGACAGCTGGCCTGAACTCATAAGAAAGAACAAAGATATTATTAAACATGTACATTTAAATACTCCCTCCGGGGGGCATCCTGTTCCCGGAGATTCAGATAACTTCAGGGAACCATTTTCAGTTCTGAAGGATATCAATTATAATGGCTGGATATCCCTCGAGATTTTTACTATACCGGAGGACCCTGAACAGGTACTCTCGGAGACTGCAGAATTTCTCAGGGGAATACCATTCTAATTAAAGTTCGTCGAGGCGATGCCTCTGCAATTTGCTATTTCTGCAAAAGATGAATTGCAAAACCGGAAATTTCTTTATCAAGATACACCGCTATTATCCTGCCGTTTTTTTCTTTTACAGTTTCAGGCAGGATAGATATACCATTTCGTTTAAAATAAGCAACAGCCCTGTTAATGTTGTTTGTTCCTATAGCCAGGTGACCATGTTCACCCAGAAACATTGATTTCATTATCTCAAACTCCGATCCGACAAAGAGAGAACTGTTCCCATCCTTTACAGGAAGAGAGAGTAAAGATGCAAATTCCTTTGCAGAGCTCTCTGCATCCTCTTTATTATTCTCATTTATCCCCACATGCATAAGCTCAAAACCGAGCATATTCTTAACTGCTTCTGAAGTAATTTCTGCAATCTCATCGAATTTACCGGTGCTTATCAATTCCGGTTTGACCATCCATGTACCACCGCATGCCAGGACCTTTTCTGATTGAAGATATGTGTTGATGTTGGCCGTATTTACTCCACCGGTGGGAATGAATTTTAGATCACCATAGGGAGCTGCCATAGATTTCAGCATTGTGAGACCACCCGAGGCCTCTGCAGGGAAGAATTTTAAAACCCTCAGATTTCTCTTTAGTGCCATTTCGATCTGAGTTGGAGAATTTACTCCGGGAACAACAGGGATATTATTTGCAACACAGTAATCAGCAACTTCAGGATTAAATCCCGGAGCAACAATAAATTCTGCTCCTGCCGAAACAGCCTTTTTGACCTGTTCTACTGTCAGAACTGTTCCTGCTCCAAGAAGAACATCCGGAAGTTCATTGTGCAGCCTTTTAATTGCTTCCTCCGCAGCGTCGGTCCGAAAGGTAATCTCTGCTATAGGAAGCCCTCCTTTTATCAGTGCCCTTCCAAGATCAACTGCATCTTCTGCATCCATTATTTTTACTACCGGCACAATACCCAGATCACTGATTCTTTCAAATATTGTTTCCATATCATCATCCTTTCCTGTCTTCTTTATAGAAATAATATCATAAAAATAGTTAATAGTCCTAATATTTTAGATCCAACACCTCAATCATCATCTCCCAGTTCCGATTTCCCTGCTCCTCCCCCGGATGGATCCGGTAAAAATCCGCTCCGTTCCTTACTGCAGCAACCCGGTCAGCAGGCATATCACCAACAAACACAATCCGCCGGTATCCAAGTGTTTTTACATAGTTCAGATTCTCTCCCTTGTCACCACCGAAGCAGGAGATTATTTTATCGGCAAAGGGATGGTTTTTTACTTCTTCGGACAGCAGAGGTGTCAGCAGACTTGAAACAATATACAGATCATTGGTTGCAGCCATTTTTTCCAATACTTTTTCAGCTTTATCAAAGGGTTTCCAGTTTTTAGAAGACTTTGTATTTAAATCTGTATATTCCTGATCAAAAATATCAAAGCACTTTTTCCGGTCAGGCAGGTGCCGAAAATTATCCAGTGGAGAGTTTTCCATTTCCATAAAGGTTTCCAGAATATTTCCAATACTGCTTACCCAGGCTAAAAATTCACTGTTTATATCCCCTTCAAGCTCTTCCTGGAAGTTGGCATACAAATGTCTTTCCCTGATATAAGAGGAGTCTTTAAGCTGGAGTGGGTGATCTGCAAGAAGCCGGATAACCCTGAGAAGGTCCTGAGGATGACTGAGGGAATTAACTACATTGTCGAACTGATAGACCCTTAATTCTCCGCCGTACTCTTTGTGACAGAAATCAATAAGCTTCCGCAAGTCCTGTAATAAAGAACCTATTACTTGAATATCAATTTTGAATGCCTTTATTATGGCAGAAATAAAATTCTCAAATTTGTCATTCATGGAATCTATGATAGTACCATCCCAATCGAAGCAAACAGCAGTATTAAATTTTGTTTTAATATTATTTAGCATATGTTCCCTGTGTTTTCTTTCGCTGCTGTCTTTGACTTATCATATTAACAATAAAAATGGGAACCATAACCGATAGCAGCAGGAATATTCCTACTACCGAAGCCGGCCCGTAAAGGTCGCTTCTAATTTGTGCATAAGTTTCTACAGTCAGGGTTTTCCATCTGGCAGGATAGATAAGAATTGTGCAGGTAAGGTCGGAAACCGAAGTGGTCCAGGCCAGTAATCCCCCTGTGGCTATGCCCGGGAAAATCATTCTTGTAGTGACTTTGAAAAATGTTTTAATGGGAGGAACCCCAAGATTAACTGACGCTTCTTCTATATTCTCATCCACCTGTGCAAGAATGGCAGAAACAGTTCTAACAGGGTGAGGGAGACGACGAACAAAATAGGCTACTATCAGGATAGAGGATGTTCCCACCAGTACCAGTGGTCCTCTGGAGAAACCGAGAATCAGACCGATACCAAGAAGTACACCAGGAACACCCAGAGGCAGAGCTACAAAGGCATCAATAAAAGTTGCCATCCTTTTCCCCTTTCTAATAATTACATAACCAATAAGTGAACCCAGAAACAGGTCAAGGACCATGGAGATTGTAGCTAATATATAGGAATTTTTCAAAGGGCGCACAACTGCGTAGAATGTATTCCTGTAATGATCAAGGGTGAAATTCCCATATTGCAATACCGGACCATTTGAAACAGTAAAGGATGAAATTATAATTGTTATTATCGGAAGAAGTGAAAAAATCAGAACAATAACAAATATCAGACTTAATGCGATTTTTTTTAAGGGTTTTGGATTTGTTATTTCTATACTGCGGGTACCACTGGAAACAAAACTCCTTCTTTGAAGATATACCCTTTGGATTATTAGAATAGACATGGAAATAAAAAGAAGAATAGTTGCACCTGTAGCGGCCATAACAGGCGGCCCTCCCATCTCGGATGTAAACTCTCCAAAGACAAGTGTGGTAAGTACCGGGGTACCTACTCCGACTATCGCCGGAATACCAAATGAATCAATAATAAGAATAAACACTAAAAGAGATGCATTAAGAATTGATGGTGTAGTACTGGGTACTGTGATAGTCCAGAAACGACGTAAATTGGAAGCACCCAGATTATGAGCAGCTTCTTCCAGGGATGGGTCAATTGTCTGAAATGCACCGATTAGAAGGATAAACCCAAGAGGATAGTATGTAAGAATAAAAACACTCAGTATACCGCTGAAACCACCAATAGAAGGAATCATAATCCCTATATTCCTGAAAAAATCGGTTATCAACCCATACTTTCCAAAGAGTATAAGCCATGTATACGCTCCAATAAAAGCAGGAGTAAGATATGGAATCCAGAGAATCGTTCCTACAAGGGTATGTCCAAAGATTTTATATCTGGAATATAGATAAGCGAGGGGAATAACAAGTATCATTATACCGGCAGTTCCAAGGACCCCCAGAAGGAGGGTGTTGGTTAATGCTTTGTAGTAATAGGCAACACTGAAGAACTTCACATAGCTCTGTAATGATATTGCAGCACCGTCAACGCTTATCATGCTGGATTTGATAACCATAAATACAGGATAGAGAAGAAAAACAGAAAAACTGATAATTAAAATTAACACTGGAATATTCCATATATCAAAGATCTGTCTTCTTATGGCTAGTTTATTAATTTTCATTATTAACACTCTCATCAGGAAATACCGTAACATCTTCCGGTGAGAATTCAACAATAACCTCACTGCCGGATACAAAATTAGTGATTTGCTTTGGATGACCAATCTGAATCTGAAAATCAACATTGTCCATAGCTCTGACAGTTATCCGTAATCCTGCACCAAGATAGGTAGTATCTACAATCTTTGCTTTGAAATTAATTTTTTCCGGGGAGGTATCTTCCTGTTTGACAATATTCATTGCTTCCGGTCTTATAGAAGCTATGACTTTTTTTGTCTTTGTTTCTAATAGAGATGAAGTTTTGAGGGATTTGCCATAGAAATCAATCTCTATTTTCTGTTTGTCCGGATCCATTGATTTAACAGAGCAAACAAAGAAATTACTGACCCCAATAAAATTTGCAACATGGGGGTCAATAGGATTATGATAGATTTCCCAGGGACTTCCCATTTGAGCAATACATCCTGTGGACATTACAGCAATACGATCAGATATTGCCAGGGCCTCCTCCTGGTCGTGGGTTACATAGATCATTGTAATCCCAAGCTTCTTCTGTAAACGTCTTATGTCGACTCGCATCTCAACTCTCAATTTTGCATCGAGATTGGAGAGAGGCTCATCCATTAAAAGGACCTGAGGTTCAATGACTATGGCCCTGGCAACAGCAACTCTCTGCTGCTGCCCCCCTGAAAGCTGGTTTGGTCGTCTTTTCTCCAGTCCCGTTAGACGTACCAGGCTGATTGCTTCCATTACTCTTTCTTTTTGCTCTGACTTTGATACACCGTGGGCCTTCAACCCATAAGCAATGTTATCAAAAACACTCAGAAAAGGGAAAATAGCATAACTCTGGAATACCATACCTGTATTCCGTTTATGTGGAGGAAGAAGATCAATTTGTTTATCATCAAATAGTATCCGTCCATTATCCTGATAATAGAAACCGGCAATTGTACGCAATAAAGTGGTTTTCCCACACCCTGACGGACCGAGAAGTGTAAAAAGCTCACCAGCTTTGATCTCCAATGAAAGATTATCTACTGCTGCAAGATCTCCAAAATACTTACTTACATTATCAACCTTAACTCCAACTGTTGCCATATCCCCTCCTTAAAAAGAATGCCGGGAGTTTGTTCCCGGCATTTTATTAAATGTAATAGATAGATGTTACTAATTTGTTTCAGCTATTTCTGTATACTTCTTAAGAATCATTTCTCTGTTTTCTGCAGCCCATACCGGATCGTAATCACATGTCTTGATAACTTCGATCGCCGGATATCCTGCCGGGGGAGTAACATCTACTCTGTTCACCCTGTATCCTGTATCTCTGAGTAATTCCATTACTTCTTTAGAGAGAACAAAATCAATGAATTTCTTTGCTAACTCTGGATTAGGACCATTTTTAACAAGATAAAGTCCATCAGGACGTACAGCTGTTCCTTCCTCAGGATATACAAATCCGACAGGAGATCCGCCATCTCTGTATTTATATGCATTTCGCTCATGTGTCAGACCCAATGGGAACTCACCCGAGGCAACAAACTTATAGGTATGACTGGATGAAGTGGTTACTATCAGGTTCTTATAAAGGCTCTTAAAGTAATCCCATCCTTTATCTTCACGTCCGAAGGCATGAAGATGGATAATCAATTCACCAAAGGCAGAACCGGATTTTCTGGGATCGGGCATAAGTACTTTGCCTTTCCACTTTGGATCTGTCAAATCCATCCATCCTTTTACCTCACCTTCCCTGACCAGATTCGTGTTGTATATAATGCCCATAGGATGAAGAAAGACAGCATTGTACCAGGGATGGCCCTTGGCCGGATCAAAAAGCTTACCTTCCTCTATTGAAACATAATCAGCCAGATATTCTCTGAAACTTCCGCCTGAATCGATTCCACCTGTAAACATAATGTCTGCCTGGACATTTTCTGCTTCTGCTTTAATACGGTTAAAAAGTTCTCCAGTACCACCTTCCACGACATTGACTATAGCACCATACTTTTTTTCAAAGAGAGGTACTATCAAATTAATCTGTTCCTTGGAAGCAGGTGTATAGACGGTTAACTCATTTGATTCGACCTCCCCTTCTGCCATCACCATAACAGAACATCCAAGAATCAACAGTATTAATAGGATTCGTTTCATATTTTTCTCCTTAAAATTGTTTTTTATATTATAAGCGTACACCTCTAACTCTGTCAACAATTTTATTTGCTTTTGCTTGTGTTTTCTTGACAATATTTACTTTTAAACCTATTATACTTTATGAATAAGCTAAAAAGGCAAATTAAAATAATAGAAGTACTAAAAACAGAAGGTGTTGTTAGTATCAATCATCTTCATGAATGCCTCAAGGTTTCCAAGGTAACAATTCGTTCCGACATTGATGAGCTGGATCAAAAAGGTTATTTAATAAAAACAAGAGGCGGCGGTGTTCTTAGTAATAATAGAAATCTTGTCAGATTGATTGAGAAGACAATACACGAATATGAGTATGAGAAGGACCTGATAGCCCGGACGGCTGCCAAAATGATCAAACCGGGAATGAGAATTATTATTGATTCGGGCAGCACAACCTCTTTTCTACCCCGTTATATAAAAGAAATAAATCTTACAGTAATAACAAACTCACTTCTTGTGATTCATGAACTATCCGGGCTGGAAAATATCAATTTGATTGTTTCAGGAGGATCTCTACGACACGAGTCTCAATCACTAATTGGTATTTCTTCTCTTTCCTTTTTTGATGCAGTGAATGCAGATATTTTATTCTTAGGTGCTACCGGTTTTTCTACTGAAAAAGGGGCCTCTGCATCAGATATAATGGAATCCGAAACAAAAAAAATGATGATTTCAAGTTCAGCAGAAGTCTATCTTCTTATTGATTCATCAAAATTCGGTAAAAATTCCTTAAGCAGAGTCTGTCAAACATCAGAACTTACAGGTGTTATTACAGATAGTATTAGTAATAAACTGGTACAGCAATTAAAAGACAGTAATGTTTTGGTGCTGCAGTCTTTACAAAAAAATACGGATATAGTGGGAACAGGATGATTATAGATTTTCATACCCATGTTGCAGATTTACGCCTGCCGGACGAAATGGATCGAAAGCCGGTCACTATTAAAGATCTTATTCAACGTTTGGATGAAGAAGGTATAGATAGAGCAGTACTGATGCCTGTGAATGTAAGTCCGGAAATATGCCAGGCCCCATTATTTTTCTCTCCAAAGTCGGATATCATTAGCCAACTGGAAGCTGCATCACACTATTCAGATCGACTAATTCTGTTTGGAAACCTGGACCCGAGAATGGGATGTTACGGGAATCTTACAGAATATCAATTAAATAATCCTCCTGTCACAGATTTTTCTCCTTTCCTAAAACGTTTTAAAGAACTGGGATGTGTGGGTATTGGAGAAGTAACAGCAAATCTTCCTTTGGATGATCCAAGAGTTATAAATATGTTTCGTCAATGTGGAGAATGGGAGATGCCAGTGCTTTTTCACTGCACAGGTCCGGGTACAGGGGTATATGGCCTGTTCGATGAAGTGGGGCTGCCTCGTTTGGAGAGGCTCCTTAAAGAGGTTCCTGATACAATAATTATTGGGCACGCCCCGGGTTTCTGGTCTGAGATAACAGGTGACATTACTCCCCCAAATAAATTTATCTATCCCGAAGGAACCATAAAAAAAGAGGGCAGCCTTCAAAGGCTGCTTAAAACTTACCCTAACCTCTATGCTGATATATCGGCAAACAGCGGATACAATGCAATAAGCAGGGACAGAGAGTATGGGACCAAATTCCTGACAGAGTTTCAGGACAAAATACTGTTTGGTACTGATGTATGTTTTGCAGATGAGGAATGTAGAATGCCTCACCTTCCTTATCTAAGAAGTCTTCTTGCAGAAGAAAGAATAAGCAGGGATATCTTTTCTAAAATCACCTGTGATAACGCACTTAAAATATTGAATTTATTATGACCCAGGAGGGTAGTATGTCTGATAATCTGGCCATAAACGGAGGTCCCAAAGCTATTACGCTGAAACAGGAAGAGGCTCTAAGATGGCCCATATTAACAGAAGAAGATGAACAGGCGGTTCTTAGTGTAATGCGGAGGAATGAAACTTCCCTATCGGAAGAACCCATGAAACTGGAAAAGGAGTTTGCTGAATACCTTGGAGCAGACTATGCTTTAGCAGAAATTAATGGTACCGCAGCCCTGTATGCAGCATTGTTTGTTCTTGGTATCGGTCCGGGAGATGAAGTTATCAGTCCTTCCTATACTTACTGGGCCTCCGCCATGCCTGCAGCAACCCTGGGTGCAAAGGTAATATTCTGTGAGGTATATCCTGATAGCCTGGATCTGGATGTAGAAGATTTTAAGAAGAAAATTACACCAAAAACAAAGGCTGTTATTCCAGTTCATCTGTGGGGTGTCCCCTGTGAAATGGATGAAATTATCAACATTGCAAGAAATAACAACATTGCTGTTATTGAAGATGCCTGTCATGCTCATGGTGCTGAGTACAAAGGAAGGAAAACCGGAACTCTTGGTGATTTTGGCATATTCAGTTTTCAGGCTTCAAAGAACCTTCCCGGCGGTGAGGGGGGGATGCTTATTACAAATAACAGGGACCATCTTTACAAAGCCACTACTCTGGGACATTACAGGAGAGCAGCCGGTCTGCCGGAAGAGTACAGTAAGTATCAGCACACTTGCCTGGGTTTCAAGCACCGGATGTCACCCCTTCATGCTGCTATTACCCGGGTTCAGTTAAAAACTCTTGATGAAAAAAATAGTATTAGGAAAAACAATATTGAAAAACTGCTTAAGGCAATAGAAGAACTGCCTGGATTTCATATCTACTGGCCTCCTCCCCATATTAATAGGGTTTATTACGAAAATGATGTCGTCTACCGGGGAGAAGAAACAGGTATTCCAATTGAGCGCCTTATAGAAACGCTTAAAGCAGAAGGCGCAATTGTCCGCCGTGATCGTTACCCATTATTACATCAGCAGCCCTACTTTATAGAAAGGGGCAGTAACCCGGAAGATCTTCCTGTGACAAGAGAGATTAATGAACATGTAATGGCCCTCCCCACTTTTCCAGGTGATGATGGCAGACTGGTCGAACAGTACATTGGTGCTTTTATTAAAGCAGCCCGGACATTTTAATGCTGGCCAGAAATCCTCATATAGAAGATTTAAAAGCTATTACAGGAGATTATCGGGATATTCTTCTTTCCACCATGGATTTTATTGCAGACCGCTATGAAAGTGATAAAGAATACCACTGGATAGATACTAAATTGAATATACATTCAGGAGAGGATTTTCCCCAGTGGGACCCTCTGGGAAGTAGAGATATTGTTTATTCATGGATACAGGGTCGTGGGCTCGAATCACTTACTCTTCACAGCAAATGGATAAAAGATAACTATTCAGATAATACTGCTTTAAATCTGGTTCAAAGACTGGAAAGTATTATCGAAGAAGTTGCTGATAGTACTGAGCAGGCAAGAGAACTTAATAGCGGCCATCTTTTCTTTTTTATGAATCCTAAAGGTGAGGCTTTGAATATGGGGAATGATGGAAGCTGGGTAAAAAAACAAATTAACCCTGAAGGGCTCTGGAATACAAGTGATATATTTGCATCCCGGGGCTTGTTTGCAGCTTCTCTTATTACCGGATCTAAGGAAGCCCGGTTTTCATCAGTTGAATATGTTAAAAATGTTTTAAATGGCATTATACAAGGAAATTTTGTCACTGATCAGCAGCCTCTGTCAGAGGGTAATCCTGTAGCAACTACCAGCGGACGACTCAGTCAATCCCCATGGATGCTGCTGATTGGAAGTATGACCCTGCTTCTAAAACATGGTGTACCTGAAGCCCTGGAATGGGGCATTTATGCTATCCGCTACATTCTTGATAAACATGTAAATATTAACAGAAAATGGGAAAAACTAAAGGATTTTGATTTTGTTGAATATATCAGCGCTGATGGTGATTTGTGGTATAACAATAAAGCCGTTCTAAGTGATCCGGGACATGCCCTTGAGTTCGTAGGGTTAACACTGCAGTTTTGTTTCACTGCAAAATCAGCAGAACAGCTGGATACTCAAAAAAAACTGGAAATAGAAGAAATAACTTCCCGGATGTTTCCAATATTCCGTAGAAACTTTATTAACGGATTTAATCGGAAAGCAAAGGGAATCGTAAAATTATTGGATCTGGTATCACGAAAACCTATAAACAGCCAGATGCCCTGGTGGTCTCTACCGGAAACAATGAGGGCTGCTCTTGGGTGCTGTAAAATTGTACAGAATAAGGCTGACAGAACTTTTTGTATGAAGGCTTACAGCCTTTGCCATAACTCACTATTTAATAATTATATTAAGGAAAATTCTCCCGGCCTGCTTGCTGTACAAACCAGGGACAATAAAGGCAATATTGTTGATATTATACCGGCTGTTCCCGATGCAGACCCCGGATATCATACCGGTTTGACTCTAATAGATTGCCTGGAGATGATTAATGAACAATAAAACAGGACTCTCAATGGTATCTCTTCCCTCACCTTTACAAACCCTGGAATTCTCTGAGTCCTGGAACAGAAAAACCGGTAATTACCCCAATTTTGAGCTTTCATATCAAATGGATGAACAGTATTTAAGGGATATTACATCTGCAAAAGGGAAAGTATTATCAGGACATGCTCCATGTCCCGGAGGTGAATATCTTCCGAACCTTGGAAGCAGAGATGCAGCTGTTATAAAGGGAAGTCTTGATTCAATTGGGAATAGTGCAGATACGGTTGCATCTTTTGGAGGAACTATTCTGGTTCTCCATGCCGGTTATACTCTGGATAGTCCGGTATACACAAAGTACATAAAAAGAAAAAAGGTTCTTGAAGAGTATGA